>CANUCD010000028.1 GCA_947856335.1 uncultured Bacilli bacterium
TTGAAAATATATTATATTATTAAGAAAATAATAAGTCAATATTTTATCCAATCTAATACTTCATCACGACTAACATATCTATTAAATATTTTAGCACTAACAAAATGATAACAAGGATATGCCTCAATTAACTTTTCAAAACTATTTTCTACTAAAGAACCACCACTTGTTGCAAAAACATAAATATTTTTACCCACTAAATTATTTTCTTCTAAAAAAGTATTAACTATACGTGGTGCCTCATCCCACCATATCGGATAACCCAAAAAAACGATATCATACTCTTCTATATTAGCTACTCTTTCTCTTACTTTAGGTCTAGCACTTTTATCTTTCATCTCAATACTAGACCTACTATAAGCATTATTCCAATCTAAATCAACATCAGTATAAAAATTAGTTGGAACAATTGCAAACAAATCCCCTTTTAAAATCTCATTCAATTTTATTGCAACATCTTTTGTCACTCCACTACAAGAAAAATAACTAACTAAAATTTTATTCATATGTATACCCTCCTATACTTCTAACTTTCTTTATAACTATTATTATCTAACACTTTTTATATCTTGTAAAGTAAATCGATACTTCTCTTTTATATTAGGATACTTCTTATGGTCAACTTCACTTAAAAAAAGAGACAAAGGTCTAACCCACATTTTTCCATCATCATATAAAGAACGATATATAACACATTCTTCTTCTGTCTCACTATAAGTAGCAAATCCCTCTACAACATAATAATCTCCTTTAAAATGTTTATAAATTCTTCCTATTTTAACTTCCTGCATATAAATTCCTTTCTACTATTATATTACGACCTCATTATATACACTAATAAAACTTAAAGTCAATAAAAAAACTATCAATTTAAATTAAAATATTCTTAACTTTACCAAAAATATATTTACTATCTATAATTAAAGCTTTATTTTCATGAACTTACATATTATAATAGAAAAGAACAAATAGATTGGTAGGTGTATATATTGACAAAACACAATAAATGGTATAAGTTAGATAATGCTGCTAAAATATTTCCCCCCACAACTTCTTCATCCAATCCCAAAATATTTCGTTTCTCTATCCTCCTAAAAGAAGAAATAGAACCAACGAATTTACAAAAAGCCCTAGATATTACAATTGAAGATTTTCCCATTTTTAAATCAATATTAAAAAAGGGATTATTTTGGTATTATTTAGAAGAAAGTATTACCAAACCTAAAGTTAAAGAAGAAACAACTAGTCCCTGTGAAAAGCTAAATACTCCCCTATTATTTGAAGTAACATATTTTAAAAACAAAATAAACCTAGAAGTATATCATGCTCTAAGTGATGGGGCTGGTTGTCTAACCTTTTTCGAAAATCTAATTTATAATTATCTAAAAATTTATTACAACATCCAAGATAACACAATTATTACCAAAAGTTCTGAATATGAAAAAGAAGTAGATAGTTTTAATCATTACTACAATCCCAAAGCAAAAATAAAACTTAAAAACAGAAAAAAAGCCTATAATCTAAAAGGAAAATGGTATCCTGAGGGCAAAATAAAAATAATAAGTGCATCTACTTCTACCTCTAAATTAAAAGAAATAGCTAAAAATTGCCAAACAACTATTACTGGACTTCTTATTAGTTTAACGATTAAAAGTTTAGAAGACATACTAAGTATTAAAGAAAAGAAAAAAGAAATATCTATAACCGTTCCCATCAATTTAAGAAAAATATTTAAATCAGAAACTGTTCGTAACTTCTTTAGTGTAACAAATATCACTTATAAATTTACTAATCAAAACACTCCACTAGAAGAAATCATTAAAGAAGTAGATAAACAATTAAAAAGAAGTTTAAATAAAGATGTCATCTATACTAATATGACTAAGATGATATGGTTAGAAAACTTCTTTGTTATTCGTCTTGTTCCTTTATTTATCAAAAATAAAATATTAAATTTTTTCTATAAAGAAACCATGAAAAAACAAACACTAGGTTTATCTAATGTAGGTATTTTTAAATTACCTAAGTCATGTTTTCCATATATTGATAACGTTTTAGTTATGAATAGTACTGATGCTATAGAAATATGCGTTATTTCCTATGAAGATACAATATCTATTAGTTGTTCTTCTCATTTTACTAATTCAGAACTAGAAAAAAACTTATTTAGAATGCTAAGAAAATTTAATTTAGATATAACGATATATACAAATGATTTAGAAAGAGATGATTAAATGAATAAATGTCCAAAATGTGATGTAAATATTATGACTAACACTAATATATGCCCATTATGTCATAATAAAATAGTATTAAAAGAAAAAAATAGTATTTATCCCAAAGTAAACACTAAATATCACTCTCATGAATTACTAATCAAAATTCTTTTATTTACAACAATATGTGGTATTATTTTTTCATTACTCATAAATTACTGGGTAAGTAAAGAAATATCTTGGTCTATTTTTGTTATTTTAGGTATTATTTCTTATTGGTTAACTTTTAGTATGGGAATGAATCATCATCACGAGTTTATGCGTATCTTATTCGCCGAAATAATTAGTATTATCATTCTATCTATTATTTGGGATTTATTAACAGGATTTCATAAATGGTCACTTACTTATGTTTTACCATTCTTATGCATTGCCTACCAAGTTATCTTCCTAATTATGCGTATATTTACTAGATATGCTAAAAAAGAATATATTTTATATACTTACTTAAACTCTTTTATTGGTTTAACTCCCCTATATTTCATTGTAGGAAATAAACTTAATCCTATATGGCCATCATATGTATCCGTATCATTTAGTATTCTTTCTTTAATCTTTCTAATAATTTTTAATCATCATGCTTTAGAAACTGAAATTGAGCGAAGACTACATATTTAATTAACAATCATCAAAATAATATCAACAATAAATAAAATGATAAATATACATGATACCCATTTGGGTATTTTTTTTACAAACACAATCAATAAAGGCATAACAAAATAATTTATTAAAGTTGCAAGTAGTCCCCACAATAAAGATACCTCAAGACAAATATATTTTCCATAATTAAAACGCATATTCGTATAATCCCAATAAACACGATGAAAAATATTTTCGATAAGCATACCTCCACTAAATTCAACAATCGTCATAAATATTGTAACACAAACATAAAAAAGGCTTACTTCCAACCATTTATTTAAATGATATTGCTTTAAAAAACGATTCAAAAAAACAATTATCAAAGCTCCTATTCCATAAATAAAAGTCCAAGGACCATATAAAATACCACTATTGAAAAAATCATTAGAAACAAAATTCAAAATACTTTCAAACAAAAAGCCAATTACAGAAAAAACAAAAAAGATATTAACATAAAACATATCATCACCTCTATTTAATATACCCATTATGTACTACTTTAGTATCTTTTACGACAATAAATGCATGAGGATCAATCTTTTTAATTAAAGAAACTGTCTCTTGGGTATTTTTACTTTTTACATCAACAATAATTAAATCTTTTTTATCCCGATAATTATTTTTTAAAGCTATTACTGAGACAGCACACCCCTCTTTTCTAAGTGCATATATTAACTTAGTATTATTTTTTTTGGTAGTAATTTCAATACTATTAACATTTTTAATAAATTTCCTTGATAAAAAGCCACCAATATATGTTCCTGTTGCATACCCAAGAGAATAAAAAATAGGAATTAAAATACTATCAATATTCGTATTAAGTGCCTTTCTTGCTGCCATAAACCAAACAAATACTTCACAAAAAGCTAAAATCGGTGTCAAAATACTTTTCTTCCTAACCATAATCATCATTCTAAATGTTGAAATAGAAACATCAATAATACGAGCCAAAAATATTTCTAAACATACAAAAAGCATAATATCACCATTTATATTATGCTTAAAAAACACAATTACATAACTTTTAATATCGCCACAATTACCAAAATAATAACAATCAACACAATAAATATTACTCCTAAATATTTATTTTCATTTCTTTTTTTATAATCTCTTTTAACTGTATTATTATTATATTCATCACTCTTTAAATAAACATCATTTTTATTTTCTCTCATAAATTTCTTTTGCTCTTTAATCTGTTCTTCACTCATCATTGCTCCACATCTCCGACAAATAAACCCTTGACTAGGAAGAGCAGCTCCACATCTCTTACAATACATATATATCACCACCATTATTGTAAACCATTTACATTAGGCAAGTAAACAAAACACAAACGTTTTACAAAGAATTTACATCTTATCCGTTTTTCTCTTTTGAATATTATAAGTAATATATAATGATAAACGATAAGGAGCAAAACGAGTTATAAAAAGTGTTAACTTCATTAAAAGTGTTGGGACAATAATCATTTTTCGCTTAAACAATTTATCAATAGCATACTTAGCTACTTCATAACTACTAGCTTCTCTAATAGCAAATTTCCCATGAGCTACTAAATTAAATTCTGTTGCAACTGGACCTGGACACAAAGCACTTATAAAAACATTACTATGAGCTCTTTTTAATTCTTCATAAATAGCCATTGTAAGCTTTGTAACATAATTTTTAGTCGCATAATAAGTAGCCATTCTAGGACCAGCCATAAACCCAGCACTTGAACAAACATTTAAAATAAAACCTCTATCTCTTTTTACAAAATCTTGTAAAAATAATTTCGTTAAAATATGATATTGAACAATATTTAAATCTATCATATCAAGTTCTGTATCCAAATCTGTTTTAGAAAATTCTCCAAATAAACCAAAACCAGCATTATTTATAAGTACATCTATTTTTTTATTTTTAACTTTATCATAAAGCTTATAACAATTACTTCTAACTTTTAAATCAAGAGCAATTACTTGGACAGGAGTCCCTAACTCTTTTTTTAATTCTTCTAATCTTTCCTTTCTTCTAGCAACCAATATTAACTCATACCCCATTTTAGACAAAATACGAGCCATATCTCTTCCTATACCTGAAGAAGCCCCTGTAATAAGTGCTAACATATATACACCTCAAACATTATTATTCCCCAAAACAAATACTTATACTCTCTTTTGTAAAACTTCGAGTAACATAGGAAGCATCTGTTTTTTTCTTGATACTAAATCAGGAATATATACTCCCTCATAAACATCTTTTAAATCAAAAGCATCTTTAATTATTTCATCAGCATTCGTATTATATAAAACATAACTTCCATTTCGATAAACATCTGTTATAAAAAGAGCACAACAAATAAAGTTTTTACTTAACTCATCTAATTTAGCAATATATTCGTCCATATTCTTTTCAATATCATTAAAATCCATTGTCATAACTTGAGAAATACCCAAAATATTATTACCAACATTATAAGTTTTAAAATCTTGGTTAATTAAATCACTAACACTAACTCCTTTAATACTAGAAGCAGCTTTAAACATTTGATACCCATACTCATCAATATTTACATGAGCTAATTTAGCAAGTTTAGAAGCCGCAAAAACATCTTCTTCAGTCGTTGTTGGTGATTTAAAAATAAGTGTATCAGATAAAATTGCACTAAGCATAATTCCAGCAATAGCCTTAGGAATAACAACCTTTTTTTCCACAAATAAATTATAAATAATTGTACAAGTACATCCAACAGGCATACTTCTAAAATTGATAGGAGTATTTGTACCTATTGCTCCTAAATTATGATGATCAATAATCTCTGTTATCTCTGCTTCTTCTATTCCTATAGCACTTTGAGCAAAGCTATTATGATCAACTAAAATAACTTTTTGTTTATTATAATGATCTACACTCGTAACTTTAAGTAATCCTAAACATTCATTTTTATTATTAACAACTGGATAATTCGTATGTCCCTCTTTATTAGCAAGAGAAATAAAATCACTTCGATAATCTTTATTATGTATTGATATTGGTTTAGAATTTATATTGATAGAACGAATACGATTACTTAAAATAAGTTTATTAACAGCTTCTAAACTATTAAGTCTACTTAAAATAATATTAACACCATTCTTAATAGCTCTCTTAAGTAATTTATCAGGCAACATATGATTACCAGTTAAAACTATTAGCTGAACTTTAGAATCAATTGCATAATCAAGTATTTTATAACGATCTCCCACTACTAAAATATCTTGATTAGATAAAGTAACTTCTTCATGAAATGTCTTGCTCTGAAAAGAAGCAACCATTGCATTACCCTTAATATGTTCACTTACTCGAACAATTTCTTCTCCATCTACACTTCTTAAAATATTATCATAACTCGTATCTACTTTCTCTTTATTACCACTAATCAAAAACTTAGCAATCTCTTTTAAAGTTACTAACCCTGTCAATTTTCTATTTTCATCTACTAAAGGCACTGCTGTAATCGCCTCTTTTTGCATATGTAAAAAAGTATCATAAATAGAATCATCTTCATGAGCAATAGCTTTCTTATTATACTTAATATCTTTTATTCTTACCTTTGTATCATTTAAATAATCTGGTTCACTTACTTTAAAATACTGTAAAGCAAACTTAGACTCATTATTTAAATGTCCTAAAACTTTAGGAACTGTATTTCTTCCTAGTTCATTTAATAAATAAGATAGAGCAATACTAGCACACACACTATCCGTATCAGGATTACGGTGCCCAAAAATAAATGTTTGCATAAACCATCCTCCATAACTACTTAATCATACCATAAATTAACGCAAAAATAAAGGGAAGATAAATCCTTCCCTAAAAAAGTGTGAGTTTGAGTTTATATGTTATTTTCTTGTATAGGTTTATAAAGTGTGTATGTTTTTATATATTCTACTTATCACTTCTCCTTTCATGACTTAAGTATACTAAACAAATATGAACTTTTTGTGTAATTTAAGTGAATATTAAATGCTTTACACTTTTTTCTTTATCTTAAAATAAAATGTTGACCCACTCTTAAGAACACTTTTAACACCATAATCAAATTTATGTTTTTGAAGTATCTCTTTTACAATAGATAAACCAATTCCAGTAGATACTACATTCCTCTGATGTTTTTTATCACTCTTATAATATTTATCCCATATATATGGTATTTCATCTTTCTTAATTCCTTTACCTGTATCTCTAACTTCAAACAAGTATTCCTTTTTATTCTCAGTTAGAGTAACATACACAACTTTATCATTACCAGTATAATTTATTGCATTATTAACTAAATTATAAATAACTTGCATTATTTTATTTTTATCAGCCTTAACTATAGCTTTTTTAGGAATAGTAACTATAAACTTATAATCTTCTGTTGTTTTAAGAATTTCATATCGCTTCATTACCTCATGTATTACTTCACATAAATCAAATTCTTCTAAATGTAGTGTATCTGCATCTGCTTGCATCTTTGATAAATCTAAAATATCATTAACTAAAACATTAAGTCTTTCTGTTTCTTCAATAATAACATTCAAGTCTTCATCCATTTTCTTCTTATCTTTATAAGTAATATCTCTAACCATTTCTGCATAAGCTCTAATCATCGTAAGTGGTGTTTTAAGGTCATGTGACACATTTGCCATCAAATCTCTTCTAAGTTCATCAATTTTTGACAAATCTTTTTCTACATGATTTAAAGTAGTAGCAAGCTCATTTATTTCAAGTACATCACTAGAATCAAAAACTATATCATATCTTCCCTCACCAAGTTCTTTTGCCTTTTTAGTAATATTAGTAATTGGTTTAGTAATTTTAATTGATAAAAAATAAGATATAAAACACGCTATAACAATAATAATAATTGTAATATAAATAAGTTGACTTCTAAAAATAATATTAGCTCCATCAATATCCTCTAAATTTGAATAAACAAAAACATATCCATCACTAACTCTTATTCCTGATAATAAAGCTTTTGTATCAGAAATTTTATTAACAAGTTTAATATTGGAAGTACTTTTCTTACTACTCATAGCTTGTTCCATTAAAGATGTTATTTGACTATTATCTTTATTAAGCCCACATCCTACCATTAAATTATTATATAAAATCTTATCTCCTGTATTTAATGAATACTGAATACAAACACTATTATCATAAGCAATAGTCTCAAGTTCATTAACTAATAAAGAAGAATCACTCTTTTTAATTGTCTTAATAATATCTTTCATTTTACTTTCTTGATAGTGTTCATAAGAAAATTTAAGTAATATATTTTGTGAAAATAAAAGAAGCAATAAAATAGTAATACTAAAGATAATTAAATATAAAAGGGTTTTAAAATTTATACTACTAATCTTTGTCTTTAGCATCAAACTTATACCCCATTCCTCTAACGGTTTTAATATAATTGCGATACTTTCCTAAACTATTACGAAGTGTTTTAATATGTGTATCAACTGTTCTTTCATCTCCATAAAAATCATATCCCCAAATACTAGCTAAAATTGCCTCACGAGATAGAGCAATATTTTGATTTTTCATAAAATATTTTAATAAATCATACTCTTTAGGTGTTAAATCAATATTTTTTCCATCAATACTTACTTCATGAGCTAAATCATCTAATATCAAAGTATTATACTGATAAATGTTTTCTTCTTTATTTGTTCTTTTTAAGACTGCTTTAATACGCGCAACTAATTCTTTAGGTGAAAATGGTTTTGTAACATAATCATCTATTCCAATATCAAAACCTGCTAACTTATCAAATTCTTCCGTACGTGCTGAAAGAACAATAAAAGGAACATCTTTAATCTTTTTTATCTCCCGAATTGCTTGATATCCATCCATCTTAGGCATCATTATATCCATGACAACTAAGTCTACATCTTTACTTTGAACAATATCTATTGCCTCTATTCCATCTTTAGCTTCTAAAACTTCCATATTCTCTAATACTAAATACTCTTTAATAACATTCCTAATTAAAGCTTCATCATCACAAATAAGTATTTTCACAAACATCATCTCCAAATACAACTATATTATATCAAAATTGTGAAGATTATATGAAAAAAACAACCATTAAGGTTGTGTTAACTTACAAGTATATCCTTGTGATTGATAATATTGCCTTAAAGCTCCATAAGCAGTAGGTAAAGTAGAACCTGCTTCTTGGTCTAATTCTTCTTTAGTAAGCATAACAGTAATTGTAAGCGTATTTGTATTATCATCAAATGATGG
Source organism: uncultured Bacilli bacterium (assembly GCA_947856335.1). Taxonomy (GTDB): domain Bacteria; phylum Bacillota_I; class Bacilli_A; order RF39; family UBA660; genus Caccenecus. The sequence continues at coordinate 9,186 of CANUCD010000028.1, forward strand.
ACTACCAGTTACATTCTCATAAGTAATAGTATCTAATTTCTCATTTAATGATTTAAAAGAAATATATTCTTCATCACTATCAAACGTAAAAGTATACGTTCTAATAGATGTTCCCTCATAAACACTTGCATTAAGCGGAAGTCTTAGTGTTTCATTATCCATGGTACAACTAAGATATAAGTCTGGTTCTTCTGGTACTTCATCAATCGTTACAATAAGTGTTGCACTAACTGTTACTTCATTCGAAGATTCATCTTCAACAATAATATCTATCTTGTAATTACCCTCTTTAGTTAAAGCATTATTTATAACATTCTCATCACTAAAACGATAAGAACAACTAGTTGCATCAGTACAACTATCAATAAAATCTTCAGGAGAAACTTCACCATTTACTTGAATCATTACTTCCTTTAATACAACAACAGGGGCAGTCTTATCAACAATAGTTGCTACTCCCTCATATTTATTTGCACCACAAGTAATATTAAATGGATATTCACTGCCAACTTTTTTCGTATCACTAATACCACTCGTATCCAAAGTACAATTAGCACTATTTATACCACTAAAACTTGCATAATCATTGATATCAGTAGATATTTCACTTCCAGCTTCAATCTCAACATCTTTTACTTCTATCTTAATAGGTGTTGGTTTATTAGAAATTCCCAGTAAAATATAAACACCTACTCCAACAGCTGCTATAGATAAAATTATTATTATTATAAATATAAGTTTATTTTTATTACCTTTCTTCTTTGGCTCATTCGTATTTATAATAGGTGGTTCATTTGGTATATTATTGATTGGTGGTACCGTTCCTATTTCATTAAATACTGGTGTTGTTGAAAAATTGTTAATTGTCTCTGGAACATCATAACTAACTGGTTGTACTGGTGGAATTGGTGAAACTGGTGGAATCTCACTACCTGATGACATATCATCAAGAGATGGTACTGAAGTTGGAACTTGAATATTTTCATTACCTAAAGATACATTATTAGAAGTATCTACAGGTGAAACACTAGGTGCTACATTATTAGAAGAAGCATCACTAACAGGTGGTACATCACTAGATACTCCATTTAAATTTTCTATTGGTGGAACAGGTACATTCCCCTCAGTATTTCCAATACTTCCTAATGAAAAAGAATTTAAATCTTGATTTCCATTATTATTATTTGGCATATTATTATTCATACTATCTAGCCCCTTTATGATATAATAATTATATCTTATTAAATGTCAAATTGCAACAAAAAAGAAGAAATTTTATTTTTTCTTCACTTCTAAATTTTGTGTTTTCTCTAAAGTATCCATTTCACTTCGATAATTTAAAGCTAAACCAATCGTAAAAATATAAGATAATAAATAAAGCCAAATCATCAAAACAACAATACTTGCTAAATTACCATAAAACACATCATAATTAGCAAAATGGGTTGTATATAATGAATATAAATAAGTAATTAAAACAAAACCAACCGTTGTAAAAATAGCTCCCTTATTCACTTCATTACTTTGTATCTTCTTATCTGGTGCCATCGTAAATATTATCTTGATAAAAAAGAAAATAATAAACCATGAAATTGGACCCTTAAGAACACTTATAATAAGTGTAATATTAGTAATAATCTTATCACTAATATCCATAATTTGTAACATCTCAATAATTTTATTTCCAAAAACACTAAATATTAGTAAAAATACAAATAACAAAATAATGATAAGTATCATAACAAGTGATTTTAATCTTCTTTTTAAAAACTTAGAATTTTTAATTCCATAAATCATATTAGAACTAGCAATAACAGAAGCTGCTCCATTACTAGCAATAATATA
>CANUCD010000029.1 GCA_947856335.1 uncultured Bacilli bacterium
GCGGAATAATTCGTCCTTATGTTACTAAGCTTTTTTATTTAAAGGAGGATTTTTATGGCTTTATACGGAATAGAAGCAAAATACGATAGTTATATTTACCGTGTATTTCAATCAATTTGTGATTATTATCACTATAATCTCATAAAGGGATGTAAAAAAGAGGATATTTTAGAGTTAAAAGATAGCAAAGATACTAAAAAGCTCTACTTTGTAGAATCATTAGAAAATAATAACTTTTTAGGGGTAGCTTCCATAAACTATCAAAATACTATTATGCTAACAGAAGTAATTTCTCTAGCATATCGCTTTTTAGAGGAATTAGGACTTCCAAATTTAATGGTTAAAATATATTTTGATGATAAAAAAGTATTTGATTATTTAAACTATCTAGATGTAGATTATGAGATTTGTCCCAAAAATGAATATGCATCATTTGAAATATTAAGTGATAAAACTATACTTGCTAAAGGAACTAATAAAGATGGATTAAGCATCTTTTTAATAGATACTAAAGAACTAATAGAAAATTTAAAAAAACTAGATAATTTAAAAGATGAAAAAGGAATTGATATTTATGTAACTGCAGAAAGTATGGAAGAAAAACTAACTGCTGTTCGTCTAGTCCAAGATCTACGTTGGAGTGAGATAATTACCGAATTAAATTATAAAGATGAACCCTTAGAAGAACAATTAAAAGAAGCTAATCATCTTCATGCTAGAATAATCATTCTTCTTCACAACGAAGACTTACAAAAAGGTCTTTTAACTGTCAAAGATAATTTAACTGGTGAAGAGAAAAAAGTAGATGAAAACGAAATATTAGATTATATAATGAGTATTTTATAGGAGGATTTATGAAAAATATATATCGAGATAAATATTGTGGAGAAATCACGAAAGAAGATAGTGGTAAAACTATTAAAGTAGCAGGATGGGTTAATTCTATTAGAAACCTAGGAAGTCTTGTTTTTCTAACTATCCGTGATGAGACAGGAATTGTTCAAGTAATTAGTGAAGATGTAGATAAAATTAGTAATATTACAAGAGAATCTACGGTATCTGTTACAGGTCTTGTCAGTCTAAGAAAAAAAGATATAAACCCTAACATGAAAACAGGAGAAATAGAAATATTACTTGAAAAAATAGAAGTATTAGGAAAATGTTTAAATATTTTACCATTTGAAATTAGCAGAAGTAAGGAAGCTAGTGAAGAAGCAAGACTAAAATATCGTTATTTAGATTTAAGAAATCCTGAGGTTCACGAAAAGATTTTATTTAGAACTGAAGTAATTGATATGATTAGAAAAATCATGAAAAATCTAAATTTTACAGAAATTGCAACGCCAATTATTACTGCCTCAAGTCCAGAGGGAGCAAGAGATTTTGTTATACCATCAAGAAACTATAAAGGCAAATTTTATGCATTACCTCAAGCACCCCAAATATATAAGCAACTTTTAATGGTATCAGGTTTTAATCGTTACTTTCAAATTGCTCCATGTTTTCGTGATGAAGATTGTCGAGCAGATAGAACATTAGAATTTTATCAATTAGATTTTGAAATGAGTTTTGCAACAGAAGAAGATGTTTATGAAGTAGGAGAAACTGTATTTTATGATTTATTTACGTATTTTAGTAAAAAGGAAGTTTCACCAAGACCATTTATTCGCATTCCCTATAAAGAAGCAATATTAAAATATGGTACAGATAAACCAGATTTAAGAAACCCTTTAATAATAGAAGATATTACTGATATATTTACTCATACTAATTTTTTAGGTTTTAAAGATAAAATGGTAAGAGCTATTAAAGTAGAACAAGTTGATAAACCAAACTCTTGGTATAAAAAATTAGAAGATACCATGAAAGAAAAAGGAGCTTTAGGACTTGCTTATATAAAAGTAGAAGCTGATGGAAATTTAAAATCAACAATAGCTAAGTTTTTAAGTGAAGAAGAACTTGATGCTTTAAGAAAAAAACTTGATTTAAAAGCAGGTAATGTCATATTTATTATTGCTGATACTAAAAACTGTGCCAAACTATGTGGAATATTAAGAACAAAGCTAGGTGAAGAGTTAAGTTTAATTGAAAAAGATACATTTAAATTTTGCATTATCAATGATTTTCCAATGTATGAATGGAATGAAGATGAAGAAAAATGGGATTTTGGACATAATCCATTTAGTATGCCAAAAGGGGGGTTAGATGCTCTAGAAAAGATGAATCCTGGTGATATTGTTGCCAATCAATACGACTTTGTATGTAATGGTTGTGAAATGGCTAGTGGAGCTGTTAGAAATCATGATATCGAAATCATGAAAAAAGCCTTTTTAATCGCTGGTTACCAAGAAGAAACAATTAAAAATAAATTCCGTTCACTATATACAGCTTTCCAATTTGGTGCTCCACCTCATGCTGGTATGGCCCCTGGTATTGATAGAATGATTATGCTTTTAACAGATGAAGAAAATTTACGTGAAGTTCAAGTATTCCCACCAAATGTTGGGGGAATGGACTTGTTAATGGGTAGTCCAAATGAACTTGATGAAAAACAATTAAGAGAATTACACATTAAAATAAGAGATTAGGAGGATAATATGGATTTAAGAGATTTATTTTCGGATATTAAAAAATTTATCAATAAAGAAGTAACAGTAGAGGGTTGGATTCGAAATCATCGTGATCAAAAAACTTTTGGCTTTATCGATTTTTCTGATGGAACAACATTTAAACACTTACAAGTAGTCTATGATGATAAGCTAAATAATTTTCAAGAAATCAAAAAATTATTAGTAGGAAGTGCCATTCAAGTAAAAGGAATAATTGTTCCCTCAAAAGGAAACCAAGAATACGAACTACTTGCTAAAGAAATCATTTTATTAGGTGCTTGTCCTGAAGATTATCCAATACAGCCTAAAAGACACACTAAAGAATTTTTAAGAGAAGTTGCCTACTTAAGACCAAGAACTAATCTTTTTCAAGCTGTTTTTAGAGTAAGAAGTATTGCAGCTTATGCAATTCATAAATATTTCCAAGATAGAGGATATGTCTATTTTCATGCCCCTATAATTACTGCTAGTGATTGTGAGGGAGCAGGGGAAATGTTTCAAGTAACAACACTTCCACTAGATAAATTAAAAGGAAAAATAGACTATAATAAAGATTTCTTTGGTAAAATGGCAAATCTAACAGTAAGTGGACAATTAGAAGCTGAAACTTTTGCTATGGCTTTTAAGAAAACTTATACATTTGGGCCTACCTTTAGAGCAGAAAATTCCAACACTAAAACACACGCATCAGAGTTTTGGATGATAGAACCAGAAATAGCTTTCTGCGATTTAGCTAAAGACATGGATATTATGGAAGATATGCTTAAATATATCGTAAAATATGTCTTAGATAATGCCCCACTTGAAATAGAATTTTTTGATAATTTTGTTGAAAAAGGTCTTAAAAAGAAACTTGAGAAATTAGTATCTAGCAAATTTATAAGAATTGACCATGAAGAAGCTATAACTATTTTAAAAAATGCTGATGTAAAATGGGAATTTGAGCCAAAGTACGGAGAAGATATTGCAAGAGAACACGAAAAATATATCACAGATTATTTTGATGGACCTGTATTTATCAAAAATTGGCCTAAAGATATTAAAGCTTTCTATATGAAACAAAATGATGATGGCAAAACAGTAGCAGCCGTTGACCTAGAAGTTCCTGGAGCAGGTGAACTAATGGGTGGAAGCGAAAGAGAAGCAGATTATGATAAACTAGTAAATAGAATGCACGAACTTAATATGGATGAAAAATCTATGGATTGGTACTTAAATTTACGTCGTTATGGAGGATGTGTTCACTCAGGTTTTGGTATGGGCTTCGAAAGATTACTTATTTATTTAACAGGTGTTGATAATATTAGAGATGTTATTCCATATCCTAGAACACCAAAAAATTGTGAATTTTAGGAGGAATTATGAAAAAAATTATTGCCATTGTTGGTATGTGTGGAAGTGGTAAATCTGTTTTATGTGAATTATTAGAACAAAAAGGATTTCAAAAAGTTTATTTTGGAGGTGTAACTTTAGAAAAGCTAAAATTAGAAGGCTTAGAAGACACTCCAGAAAATGAAAAATATATGCGTGAAAAACTACGTAAAGAATTAGGTATGGGCGCATACGCCAAAATACTTATGCCCAAAATAAAAGAGCTTTCAATAAAACATGATGTTATTTTAGACGGACTTTATTCTTGGGATGAATTAAAAATATTAAAAGATGAATTTAAAGAACAATTTGTCTGTATTGCTATCATAGTTGATAAAAGTATTCGCTATGAAAGACTTAGCAAGAGAAAATGTAGACCATTTACACCAGAAGAAGCGATAAAAAGAGATATATCAGAAATAGAAAATATTGCTAAGGGTGGTCCTATTTCTTATGCAGACTATTACATTTTTAACAATGGAACAATTAAAGATTTTAACAAAAGAGCTCTTGAAATATTAAAGGAGATAGATTATGAGTAAATTTACAAAAGAAATGGTAGATAGTTATGCTGATAAATTATTGATTGGTTTAACTGAAGAAGAAAATAAAATGGTTTTAGAAGAATTTGATACAATTGATAAAACAATTTCCATTATCGAAAACATTTCTGGGATTAGCGAGTTAGAACCTATGATGTATTGTCTTGATGATATAGCTACTAATTTAAGAGAAGATGTATCTTTGCCATCTATTCCCGTTACAGATGCTCTAAGAAATGCTGGTAAAACTGACGGTAGAGAAATAGAAGTTCCAAAGGTGGTGGAATAATGAATAAAAGTATTACTGAACTTCACGAGTTATTAGTAAATAAAAAAATAACAGATAAAGAACTAATCGAAGAATCACTAAAAAAATCTCATGAAGTAGAAGAAAAATATAATGCTTTCGTAACTATTTGTGATGATGCTAAAGAAAGTGAAATTACCGATAGTTTAGTATCAGGTATTCCTTTTGGTGTCAAAGATAATTATTCAACCAAAGGCATATTATCTACTGGTTCTTCTAATACTCTTAAAAATTATATACCATTTTATACTGCAACTGTTGTTGAAAAACTATTAAATGCAGGAGCAGTAATGGTAAATAAAACAGCTTTAGATGAATTTGGCATGGGTGGAACTGGTACTACCCCTCATACTGGTCCAGTACTAAATCCATGGGATAAAACAAGAATGTGCGCTGGTTCATCAGCAGGTTCTGCTTGTGCAGTTGCAAGTGGAGTATATCCTTTTGCTCTTGGAAGTGATACAGGAGATTCTATTAGAAAGCCTGCTGCATACTGTGGAATAGTTGGCTATAAACCTACATATGGAATGCTCTCAAGATATGGACTATTTCCTTTTGCGAGCAGCCTAGATCATTGTGGTGTTCTTACAAGAAGTGTTTTAGATGCTGCTATTGTAACTGATATTATGAAAGGACAAGATAATCATGATATGACAAGTTGGGATTCTAGTCATATTCATCTAAAAGATGCTCTAACAGGCAATATTAAAGGAAAGAAATTATTTTATATCAAAGAAATATGTGATATTAAAAACTATAAAGATGCTAATTCTACACTAAAAGAGCATTTTAAAATATTTAATCATTCTCTTGAATTATTAAAAGAATCAGGAGCAACTATCCAAGAAGAGAGTATTGATATAGATTTATTAAAAGCTATTTCAAGTGTTTATGTTGTTTTATCATGTGCCGAAGCAACAAGTAATATGTCAAATTTAACAGGTATTATTTTTGGACCTAGAAGTGATGCTAAAAATGTTTTTGAAATGATGAAAGAACACAGAACACTAGGCTTTTCTCCACTAATAAAAAGAAGATTTATAATTGGCTCATATGTTTTACAAAAAGAAAATCAAGAGCGATATTTCAAAAATGCTGCTCGCGTACGAAGAATTATTGTAGATAAAATGAAAGAGTTATTTAAAAAATATGATGCTCTTATTTTGCCTGTATCAAGTGGTCCTGCTAAAAAGTTTGATGAAGATTTAGATATATTAGACGAAAATACTAATATCTTAGAAGAACACTTACAAATAGGTAATTTTGGTGGTTTCCCATCTATTACTATTCCTAATGGTTTTATTGATAATTTACCTGTAGGAATAAATATAACAGGTAATTGTTTTGATGATGAAAACGTATTAAATATTGCTTATACACTTGAAAAAATGATGCCTTATAAAGGACAAATAGCAAAGGAGAAATAAATATGAAAAAACAAATCGCGGTTATTGGTTTAGAAATGCACTGTGAACTTAAAAGTAATTCCAAAGTTTTTTCTAGTGCCAAAAATGCTTATAGTGAAATTCCCAATTCCAATATTGCTCCTTTAGATATGGCTTTTCCAGGTACTCTACCAGTTGTTAATAAAAAATGTGTCTTAAATGCTTTAAAAGTAAGCTTATCTCTTAATTGTAGTCAACCAGATTATTTGATGTTTGATCGTAAAAATTATTATTATCCTGATTTACCTAAAGGTTATCAAATTACCCAAATGACTAAACCAATTGGAATAAATGGTTGTATTGAAATTGAAGTTAATGATAAACTAATACCTGTATATATACATGATGTTCACTTAGAAGAAGATTCAGCTAGTCTAGACCATTTTTTTGATACAACCAATATTGATTATAATCGTTCTGGTGTACCACTTCTTGAACTAGTAACTGAGCCATGTCTTCATTCCAAAGAAGAAGCCCAAGCTTTCTTAGAACATATTATTCGTATATATCGTTATTTAGATGTTTCTGATGCTGATACTAAAAAAGGTCAAATTAGATGTGATGTAAACGTATCTATTATGGATGAAGATAGTAGAGAGCTAGGTACAAAAGTTGAAGTAAAAAACGTTAATTCTCTAAGTGGGGTTGCTAAAACTATTGATTATGAAATAAGAAGACAAACAACATTAAAAGAAGAGGGTAGATATGATGAGATTAAGCAAGAAACAAGAAGATGGGATGAAGAAAGCGAGACTACTATTCATATGCGTAACAAAGTAGATGAAGTAGATTATAAATATTTTATTGAACCTAATATTCCTAGATATCCTCTAAAAGAAGAATGGATAGAAGAAATTAAAAAAAGTATTCCTCGTCTTCACTTAGAAAGAAAAAAAGATTATATAAAGAATATTGGACTATCTAACTATGATGCAGAAATACTAGTAAAAGATAAAAGTGTTTCTGATTATTTTGAGGAATGTCTAAAACTTGACATTGATGCTAAAACATCTGCTAACTGGATAATAACCCAAATACTTGGTTACTTAAATAAATATAATCTTTCTATCACAGACTTTTACTTTACTCCTAAACGCTTAAAAGATTTAATAAGTGAATTAGAAAAAAATACTATTAGTTCTAAACAAGCTAAAGAAATATTCAAAGAAGTAATTGAACAAGAAAAAGAAGTAAAAGATTTTATAAAAAAAAATACACAACTAAGCAATGAAGATGAATTAAATAATATTATAGAGGAAATTCTTGCTAATAATGTAGAACAAATAGAAGAATATAAAAAGGGAAGAACTAATCTTTTTGATTACTTTGTAGGTCAAGTAATGAAAAATACTAAAGGAAAAGCTAATCCAGTCTTAACCAAGAAAATATTAAACGAAAAGTTAAAGGGATGAGATTTTACATTTCATCTTTTTTCGTGTATAATATTTTTAGGAAGTGATAATATGTCAAAAAAGAAAATAGTTTTATTTATATTTGCTTTTATTTTGTTTATCATCTTACTAATAGCAATTTATTTTTTTACCCAAGAAAAAACTTATACAGTAACAGGTAATATTTTAGTAGTTGGTGATAACTACGTCATCATAGAAGATAATCTTGATAACTATGTTATTTCAAACGTCAAAAACCACTATAAAATAGGTGATAAAGTAACATTTACATATAAAATAATAGATATAAAAGATGAGCCCTACAAGGTAGAAGCAACTAATGAAAAACTAGTTGAAGCATCAATTACTACTAGTTCTAATAAAGAAGAAAGTAATAATGATACTCTAAAAAAAGATATTAAGAAAGAAGAAATGCCAACAGAAAAAGTTACAAATGAAGAAAAAGAAAATAAAGAAGAACCAATTAAAGAAGAAAGCAAAAAAGATACAACAACCAAAAAAGAAACTAAGCCCAAAGAAACAGGCGAAGAAATTAAACCCAACAATAACATAACCGAATTAAAACCAACTGATAATAATTCTTCTAAAGAACAAATAGATAATAATACTAAATTAAATGCCGATATAGCAGTCTTATCTTACGTAAATTCTCTTGAAGAAGATAAAAATAATGGCATAACAGATACCTTAAAAGATGGATTTGTAACAGTAGTTGATTTTCTTTTTTATGATGGAGTTATTGCAGGTCATACATTTGATGAATTAACAACTAGTGCTAAATTAGAAGTATTAAAAGCTGCTTTATGGCTTGATGATTTAATAGATGATGTATTTCCTGGATATAAAGATACAATTAGTAATGGAGCAAATAAAGCTTATACAAGTATTAAAAATATTATTGTTAGTACTTATTTAGACATAACTACTAGCATTTGTAGTACCCATAACTCTTTATGTGAAAGTGCTAAAAAAGATTTTCAAGATATGAAAAACAGTTTTGGTCTTACCTTTGGTTTTATAAAAGATTTAGCTAGTGATGGTATTGATAAATTAAAAGATTGGTATGAAATATGGCGAGAAAAATAAGACAATTTTGTCTTTTTTTTAATGTATAAATATGCTATAATCATATTATAGTAGGTGGTTGATAAAATGATATTTGGCAAAATTTTATATATTAGTGATAATATTGCCCATGTAGAAAACATAAGCAAAGATACTATTACAGCCGACTTAATGAATATTCATGTCATTTTTGAAGATAAAAATCAAAGAATATTAGGAGAAGTCGTTGAATTAAATGAAGAAGAAATAAAAATACGTTTTTTAGGTGAATATATTGAAAATAAATTTGTAAGTGGTGTTATTAGAAAACCATTACTTTCTAGTTCTCTTAGAATCATCAATAGTGAAGAATTATTAGAATTAGTAGGAACACTTAGTTCTAAAAGTTTTGTTTTAGGAGAAAGTGCAACATATAAAGGATTTCAAATATGCCCTAATATAAACTCATTATTTTCTAATCACTTAGCAATATTTGGTAATTCTGGTTCTGGTAAATCTTGTGGTGTATCAAGAATAATTCAAAATATATTTAGTAATCCCAAAACAGTTACTTATAATGCTAATATGTTTTTCTTTGATGCTTATGGTGAATATAAAAATGCTTTTGGGTCTTTAAACAAAATAAATCCTAGTTATAACTACAAGTTTATTACAACCAATCCTGTGGATGCAACCGACTACTTACTTAAAATACCAGTTAACTTACTTACTTTAGATGATATTGCTTTATTATTGCAAGCAAATACCCATTCTCAGCTCCCAATCCTAGAAAGAAGCCTAAAATACGCTAAAATATTTGCATCAGATAAAGAAGAAGTAACAAAATATAAAAATCATTTAATTGCTAAAGCTTTAATTGCGATTCTTTTTAGTAATGCAACAACTAGTTATAAGAAAAATGAAATTTTTAAAGTAATAGAAGTTTGTCATACCAAAGAATTTAACTTTGATTCAGTAATTCCTGGTCTTGGTTATACAAGAAGTTTTAGTGAATGTTTTGAGATTGATTCTAATGGTAATTTTGGAGAATCAGTTTTAATTACTGAATATATATTAAAGCATATTGATGAGACAATTACTGAAATGCCTATTCCCGAAAAGACATTTTATACTTTAAAAGACTTAGCAAATGCCCTAGAGTTTACTTTAATTAGTGAGGGTTTTCAAGGCAATCAAGCAATGTATAATGAAGCTATGATTTTACAAGTTAGATTAAATACAATTATAGGTGGTTCGGTTAATAAATATTTTGATGGGACAAGATATGTAAGTAAAGAAGAATTTGTTGAAGAATTATCAAGAAAAGATAATAATAGAGCTCAAATCATAAATATCAATCTTGAAGATATAGATGATGCTTATGCTAAAGTAATAGTTAAAATTATTTCTAAACTTCTCTTTGATTATGCTAAAGGCTTAAAAATGAGAGCTTCCGTTCCATTCCATTTATTTTTAGAAGAAGCTCATAGATACATCCAACAAGATACCGATACATTCTTACTTGGATACAATATTTTTGATAGAATTGCTAAAGAAGGTCGTAAATACGGAGTAATACTTGATATTATCTCTCAAAGACCAGTAGAAATTAGTGATACCGTTATAGCTCAGTGTTCTAACTTTCTAATATTTAAAATGACTCATCCTAAAGATATTAAATACATTGAAGAAATGCTTCCCAATATCAGTAGTGATGTTATTGAAAAAATGAAAGTATTGCAACCTGGTAATTGTGTAGTCTTTGGAGGAGCATTTAAAATACCTATGATATGTAAATTAGAAATGCCAAATCCAATGCCATATTCAACTAATTGTAATGTCTCTGCTTGTTGGGAAGAAAAACAAGAATCCCCACAAATAACATCCAATATAGTAACTAACCAATATAACGAAAATAATCCATTAGGTTAGCATCTAATATATAATTTTTATTAAAGCTAAAATAAATCATATCAATGTAAAATATAATGTCTAAATACTTGAATAAGATTTATAATATATGTTATAATAATAATGCCTAGAGGATATAGTTTATCTGTAGCATAAAACCGACTATGTGATATTATTGGGAGAATAATTACATGTGGAGTTGAAGACTGGTCTTTGATTAGCCAGGATCCAGAAGCATGTATGTTTCTTACCACCTCGCGAGAGCGGGTTTTTTATCACCAGATAGACTTTCCATCTGGGTTTTTATTTG
>CANUCD010000030.1 GCA_947856335.1 uncultured Bacilli bacterium
ACACACTGCCCTTTCACGGCAGCATTCACGGGTTCGAATCCCGTACTGGTCACCAAAAATATTAGTAATCCCAGTTAATACTGGTTTTTATTTTTTTTAAAAAGCTTACTTGTTTATAAAGTAAGCATAATATTCATCAAAAGTTATATCATGTTCATGCAAATATGTAGCAACATCCACTCCAACATACCTCCAGTGCCATGCTTCCTCAGCAAAACCAGTAAGTTTCTCTGTATCTTCCTCATATCTTTGAATAAAGCCAAATTTATAAGCATTATCACATAACCAAATATGAGCAGGAGAATTTTTAAAATTAGCTGTTGTAGTATGTTCTTTACTAAAAATATCTAAAGATAATCCTGTTTGATGTTCAGAATATCCAGGACGGGCTGCAATACTATCAGCATAAGTTGTACCCCTAGAGTCTTTATAAGCATCGTATACACTTTGCTGTTCTAAAAATGTACGATAACTAGAATTTATTATAAGATATATACCATCTTCATAAGCATGATTCCACATATCAATAAAAGCATCATAAGCAACACTTCTAATTTTATGATTTTCACCATAATAATATTTATTATTGATATCAACTAAATCACTTGGTGTATAATCTTTATTTAAATGATAATATTTGTTAACTAATAATAATATATCATCACGAGTATTAGTATCAAAATCTTTAGAATAATATTCATAATCTGTATTAGTATTTACAATCGAAACACACTCTCTAGTAGTTAATCCCTCATTATCTTTATGATAATTCATATATCGATTTAAATTTTCTTTGATAAAATAATCATCTTGTAAAACACTTATTAAAAAAGTATCTTTATCACTATTAGTTAGAGCATTTATTTCTTTATCTTCCAAATTATTTTCTAAAAGTTTAATTTCATCTTCAGTATATCCTTTTTCTAAGAGTTTATATTCGTTTGTTTGATGATATTGATAAGTATTATAAATACGCATACTAATCATAATTAGAATAATTAAAATAAATAATCCACCCAATATAAACCACACTTGTTTTTTTATCTTTAATCTAGTTTTTTTCAAAGCTATCACCCAATATTATTATAACCAATTATTTTTTATTTGACAAATTTATTTTTTCATTGTAATATGTATTTGTAAAGTAAGTAGTAAAGGATGGTCTTATGAAGAATAATAAACTTGTTTTAACTTATTGTAAAAACTTTGATAAAATAAATAATGCTGACTTTTTAGAAGGCGATAATTTATCTATTCAACTTGTTAAAATATATAAAGATTACATATTTAGTATTGATACAGAAGAAATTAAGGAAGTAGAAAATGCCATTTTAATAGATAAAATTATGGCTAAATATATTGATGATTACTTATTTAGAAAGACCCTAAAACAAGCTCTTATGCAAGTAAAAGTTAAAAAAAGCAGTAATATAATAGAAACAATTGTTTTAAGTATTATTGAAATATTTCAAAAAGTGGAATTTGAACAAACCAGAAAAATAGTTATATCAAAATGGATTTAATAAGCACAAACGTGTTTATTTTTTTTCTTGATTTTGTTATAATAGAAAAGAAAAAGAGTTGATGATATGAAATTTTTAGAAAAATATAATATTAAAATAAATAATAAAGAATTATTAGAAACAGCTTTAACTCATAGTAGTTATCAAAACGAACATGGGGGAGCAAATTATGAAAGACTAGAATTTTTAGGAGATGCTGTCTTAGAACTCATTACAAGTGAGTATTTTTACAAGAAATATGATTGTCAGGAGGGGGAACTTTCTAAAATAAGAGCAAGCTTTGTTTGTGAAGAAGCTCTTGCCCAGTATGCTAAAGACGTTGGTATAAATAATTATATAAGGGTTGGTAATGGGCAAATAAATAATATCAATGATACCATCATAGCAGATACATTCGAATCTGTATTAGGAGCTATTTATTTAGACCAAGGCTTTTTAGTTGCTAAAAAATATGTATTAGAAGTATTAAAACCCTATGTTTTAGAGCATCACGTTTTTTTGGGAGATTATAAATCACGTTTACAAGAAATGGTACAAACAGATAAAAAATCACTAGAATATCGTCTAATTAGTGAAGTAGGACCATCACACGATAAAACATTTACATTTGAAGTAGTAATTGATGGTATCGTATATGGAAAAGGCACAGGCAAAAGCAAAAAAGAAGCCGAGCAAAAAGCTGCCCAAGATGCTTTACAAAAAGTAGCAAAGTAGGTGTCATATGTATTTAAAAAATATTCGAGCATATGGCTTTAAATCTTTTGCTGATAAGATAGATATTGAAGTAAAAAAAGGAATAACTGCTATTGTAGGACCAAACGGCTCTGGTAAAAGTAACATAGTTGATGCAGTAAGATGGGTTTTAGGTGAACAAAGCATTAAATCTTTACGTGGTACAGAAGCAATGAGTGATGTAATCTTCTCGGGTTCAAAATCTAGAGATGCCCTAACAAGAGCCTACGTTTCTTTAGTTTTTGATAATAGCGATCATTATCTAAATAGTGATTTTAAAGAAATTGAAATAAAAAGAGTAATATATCATACAGGAGAAAACGAATATTTCATCAATAATAGCAAAGTTCGTTTAAAAGATATTACTAATTTATTCATGGATACAGGTGCAGGTACAGATTCATTTAATATTATTTCCCAAGGAAGTGTTTCTGATATTATTTCTAGCAAACCTGAAGCAAGAAGAACTATTTTTGAAGATGCTGCTGGCGTTTTAAAATATAAGCATAGAAAAGAAGAAAGCCTAAGAAAACTTGATAAGACAAAAGAAAATATTTCTAAAATAAAACTAGTTATTGATGAACTAGAAAAAAGTGTAAAACCACTTAAAAAACAAAGTGAAATAGCTAAGAAATTTTTGACACTAAAAGAAGAACTCAAAACAAACGAAATAGCTTTAGTAGCTAACGATATAGCTAAAATAAACATTGATTATAAAAAAATACAAGCAGAAGTTGATACTTTAAAAATGAATCTAACAAAAATGACCACAACTGGTGCAGAAGATACCTCAAAACTTGAAAAATTAAAGCTAGAAAATTTAAAACTAGAAGAAGAGATAACTAAGAAAAATAACGCTCTTTTAAATTTAACAGAAAATTTAGCAAGCCTAGAAGCCGAAAAACTAGTAACGATGGAAAGAAAAAAATATCAAGCTAAAAAAGACAACTTAGAAGCCGAAATGATTAAATTAAAAGAAGAAGAATTAGCTATAAAGAAAGAATATCAAATAGAAAAAACAAAACTAGAAGATTTAATTGCTGATATTAAAGAAAAATCTCTTCAAAAAGATGAAGTAGATAATGAATTATTAAAAGAAAAATTAAATAAAAATAATCTCCAAGCAAGTTTAAATGATTTATCCAAAACTATATTAGTATTAGAAAATAAAATTGAAATACTAAAAGATAATATTCATAATAATTCCAAATTGCCTCAAGCAGTACGAAGTGTACTTCATAATATGCGCTTAAAAGGTGTTCATAATACCATAGGTAATATTATTTCTACTGATAAAATATATGAAATAGCAATTGCAACATCTCTAGGAGGGGCATCAAACTTTCTTGTGGTTGATGATGAAAAAGAATCAAAAGAATGCATTACATATCTAAAAGAAAATCATTTAGGTAGAGCAACTTTTTTCCCACTAAATATTATTAAACCTAGAGAAATTGCTCAAACTGATTTAGAGCAAATAAAAGGTATTGCTGGATTCATTGATATAGCAAGTAATTTAGTAGAATTTAAAAAAGAATATGAAGCAATCGTAAAAAACCAATTAGGTAATGTATTAGTTGTGCAAGATATTGATACATTAAATAAAATTGGTAAAATATTAAATTATCGCTATAAAATAGTTTCTTTAGATGGCGAAGTTTTATATGTAGGAGGTTCTATCACAGGAGGGGACGCTTTAAATAAAAGTGCCCTAAATGATAAACTACAATTGTCAGAATTAGAAGAAAAGTTAGAACTATCAAAGCTTAATTTAGAAAAGAAAAATGCATATTTTCAAGAATTTATGCAAAATTTTGCTAACTTAGAAGCAAAAAGTAGTGATTTATCTAAAAATCTAATAAATCTTAATGAAATATTAAATACAAGAACTAATAAAGTACGTAATCTAGAAGAAGAACTAGCAAAAAAAGAATTAGAAATCAAAGGAAATGAAGATATTCATTCTAATAAATTAGATCAAAAACTAGTCGACATCTTAGAAGAGACAACAGAAATATCAAGCAAAAAAGATTTATTAAATGTTGAATTAAACAAATTAAAAGCTCAAAAGTCTGATTTAGCTCTTCAAATTACAGAGATTGAATCACTTAATCACGAAGCAACTTCCAATTATAACCGTATACAAAACACCTTAAAAGAAAAAGAAATTATATTAGGTAAATATGACGTAAAACTAGATAATTTACTTTTAAATTTATCAGATAATTATTCCATGACTTATGAATATGCTGCTACTCATTATGAATTAAATATGGAAGTAGAAGATGCTCGTATAAAAGTTGAACACTTAAAAAAAGAAATCCAAGATTTAGGCGAAGTAAATACTGGTTCAATCAAGGAATATGAAAGAATTAAAGAACGTTATGAATTTTTATTAAATCAAAGTAATGATTTAGAAGTTTCTAGTCAAGAACTGCATAATATCATTAAAGAAATGGACGAAATCATGATAGCAAAATTTAAAACAACCTTTGATTTAATAAGTAAAGAATTTAATCATGTGTTTAGAGCGCTATTTAAAGGAGGAAGAGGCTCGCTAAAGCTTACTGACCCAAGCGATTTATTAAATACAGGTATAGAAATAGAAGCTGAACCTCCTGGAAAGAAACTAAATTCTATTGGTTTGCTTTCTGGTGGGGAAAAAACACTAACTGCTATTGCTGTCTTGTTTGCTATTTTAAATGTCAAGCCAAGTCCATTTTGCATTTTAGATGAAGTTGAAGCTGCTTTAGATGAAGCAAATGTCGATACATTCGGCAAATATTTACAAAACAAAAAAAATATGAGTCAATTTATTTTAATTACTCATAAAAAAAGAACTATGGAATATGCTGATGTATTATATGGAATCACAATGCAAGAATCAGGTGTAAGTAAACTAGTTAGTGTAGATTTAGAAGAAGCAAAATAAAAAGTGGTAAAAAGCCACTTTTTTTATATCTCACGATACTTTTTGGCATCTTTAAAAGGATTTTTAGCATCAATTCGATCAACAAATAAAATGCCGTTTAAATGATCTATTTCATGTTGAAAAGCAATAGCAATATCTTCTCTAACTCTTATTTTAAAAGAATTACCATCAATATCTTGAGCTTCTATAGTTATTCTTGCATATCTAGGAACAATTCCCTCGACATCTCTATTAACACTTAAACAACCTTCACCCTCACCAACATAAATCATCTCTTCACTATGACTGACGATTTTAGGATTGATAATAATATATTCTTTAAATGTTTCGTCTTCTAATTCTTCAACAATAACAAAAATTCTTTTTAAAATACCAATTTGCACATAAGCAAGACCCATTCCTGCTCTAAGTTTATATTTTTCTTCATATTCAGGAATTTGACTCATCTTTAAGTAAGTAATCATATCCTGAATATTCTTTTTATCTTCTTTAGAAAGAGGAAAAACTACTTCTTTACTTTTTTCTCTTAATATTTTATTTGCTTCATCTAATATTTTAATATCTGGTAATTTCATAAAACTACACCCCTTTAAGTGGCTTTATTTTACCACAAAATTAAAATTTTGTAAAATAAAAAGGAGAGAAATATCTCTCTAATTGTTGTTATTGCCCCAATTCCAACCTGCTCCGATAATAATAACAAGTAGAATAAATAGGACAATCCATATTGCAGCACCAATACCATAGCCACTTGTATAGCCTGCATATCCAGTATTACAAGGTTGATAGCCACCATAGCTGCCACCATAGTAACCATTATTTCCATAATAATACATATTTATACCTCCTTTATGTATCTATTATAGTTTACTCATTTGGGCAATATTTTGACATTCAAAATAAATATTTTTTTAATTTTTCTTTTAATTTCCTAAGAAAATATGATAAACTATAAATAGGGTGGAAAATATGAAGAAACTACTTGGTAAGATGGATATTTGGTTACTTGCTATTATGGTTATATATAGTATTATCGGTCTTGTTATGATTTTTTCTTCTTCTAGTGTATCAACTGTATTAAGGTATAATGTACCTCAATATCATTTTGTAGTTAGACAAGCTATATTTTTAATAGGAAGTTTTATTATCGGTTTTTTACTTGTTATTCAAATACCTACAAGTAAATATAAATATATAGCTCCTTTTGCTGTTATAGGTATTATTATTGCTTTAATTGCTTTACTTGTTTATGGTGGTCTTACTAATAATGCTAGAAGTTGGTTTGATTTAGGTCCATTTGCTCTTCAACCAAGTGAATTTGCTAAGTCTATTATTATTATTTTCCTCGCCGTCTCATACAGTCGTTTAGAAAAGAAAAAAACAAATAATATTTATACTTTTTTGATTCCCGTTGCCATTAGCTTACTAATAGCCGTTTTAATTGCTATGCAACCTGATTTTGGAACAGCCTTAATTATTTGTGGAATTGTTTTCTTCGTTTTTATTAGTCTACCATTTGTTAAAGAAAATTTAGTTAAAATACTTAAAATTGGAGCAGTTTGTTTAGTTGTTGCTTCATTTGCTCTATTATATAGTGGAGCAGAAATATTTAATTCAAGACAACTTCAAAGATTTGAATTTAGAAATCCTTGTGAACGCTATCAAGATAATACTGGTTATCAAGTATGTAACGGTTTTATTGCTATTCATAATGGTGGTTTATTTGGCGTAGGATTAGGAAATAGTAGTCAAAAATACTTATATTTACCTGAAAGTCATACTGATTTTATCTTTCCCATCATTGTTGAGGAGCTTGGTTTAATTATCGGTATCACCTTAATTATTGGCTATGTTATTATGTTATGGCGTATTTTAAAAATTGCTAGAAGTGCTGAAAATTTAAGATTGAGTATTCTTGCTTATGGTGTATTCCTATATTTATTATTTCATATTTTAATCAATCTACTAGGAATACTTGCTCTTATACCTCTTACGGGAGTCCCACTTCCATTTTTAAGCTATGGTGGTTCTTTTACTATCAATGTAGTAATTATGCTATTTGTTGTCCAACGAGTAAATATCGAAAATAAAACCATAAAAGCTAAAAGAGAAATGGCAAAAATTACAAACTAAGGCAAAATGTTTTGTCTTTTTTTATGTCACAAAATAACTAAAGAAAGTAGAGATATTATTTCTCTATATTACGAATTTCTAAAATAATTTAGTATAACTCTTTTCTAATGGTTTTAACACACAATATAACAATAATAAAAATATCTATAATCTCTGCAATTACTAAAGAATACATTCCAATATGACACAAAGAAAGTATTGCAATAGCCAAAATCTTTGATATAACAGCAATCATAGTAATATACATTGTTGCTTTAGCCTTACCAATTGCTTGTAAAACACTTTGAAGTGGACCCTCTAAATAAAATAATACAAAAAAGGGTGCAAGAACCTCAATATATTCACTTCCTTTAGTAGTATTATAAAGTGTTTGTAAAAGCGTCTCTCTAAATATATAGATAAAACTAGTAAAAAATATACCGACTAAGAAAGATAAAATAAGAGCTTGTTTAATTCTTTTTTTAACCATGACTAAATTTTGGTGATAATAAAATCTTGATATTTCAGGAAGCAAAGAAGAAGATATAGCAGCAATAAAAAAGGAAGGCATAGCAAGTAAACTAATAGTATACGCATTATATGCTCCATATTCATTTAATATAAATTCCATAGAATACCCAGAAAATAATAAAATATTTGTCAGTAAAATAGGTTCAAAAAAGAACCCAATATTTCCAACTAATCGTCCTGATACTGTAGGAATAGAAATATTTAATATTTCTTTAGCCGTTTTAATATCAGGTTTTAAATCTTGCTTACAAATTCTAAATTTCTTAGGTAAAAATAAAAGAAAAGTGATAATCGAAGATAACTCAGAGGCAATACTAATTAAAATAAGTCCCATAACAGCATAGACAATTCCCTTATTGATTAGCAAAGGAATAACTAAAAAAATAAGTGCGATTCTAACTATTTGTTCTATAATATTAGATATTGTATGAGGAATCATTTTTTGTTTACCATAAAAATATCCTTTTAAAATGCTTGAAATAGAAACAAAAGGAAAAGTAAGTGCCATTGCAAGTAACAAAACCCCACATCTTTCATCATTCAAAAGGGTAGTAGCAATAAAATCTTTAGTAAAATAAATAATAATAATAACTAGTAAGTTTAAAATCATAGTTATTGCCGTTGCACTTGTAATTATGCGCATACTTTTTATTTTTTTCTCACTAATCAGTTTAGATATTACAATCGGTAGAGAAAGTGTTGCAATAGTAAGCAAAAGCGAATAAGTAGGCATAACTAGTGAATATAAGTTAATCGCATCACTTCCAACCATTCTCGTATAAATAACACGTATTAAAAATCCTAGTATCTTAGTAATAAGTCCTCCAACCATCAAAATAAAAGTAGCTTGCAAAAATTTATTTTTCAAAGTGTTTAGTCCCCCTTTAAAAATCATTTGTTTTGGGTTATAATTAAATATATGAAATTAAATTTTATTTAGTAAATACCAGAGGCGAAAGTGGGGATAAAATGAATAATGATATTAAATTTAAAAGCTTGCAAGAATTATACACTCGTATTTTACCTGCTTTAAAAAGTAAAACTAGGGAACTTCATAAAAAGGGTTATTCATATATTCATGAAGAAGATATA
Source organism: uncultured Bacilli bacterium (assembly GCA_947856335.1). Classification (GTDB taxonomy): domain Bacteria; phylum Bacillota_I; class Bacilli_A; order RF39; family UBA660; genus Caccenecus. The sequence goes on from CANUCD010000030.1 coordinate 8,923, forward strand.
TGGAATTATCTTAAAAATTATAAATGGACTAGTTCTAGAGCCCTAGATTTAGGAGACATGGTAAATGATATATTTACTGTAAATGAAAAAGAAGTAGATCAATATGTTAAAGAGGAAATTAAAAACATACATAGAGTAATTAAACAAGGAGAGATTTAAATGAGACAAGATGATTCAATCACATTTGAAGAAGTCTATCAAAAAATAAAAGAAAACATCAAAGATACTGATGAGTTATTAAAAATAAAAGAAGCTTATGAATATGCTGCTAGTAAACACAAGGGTATGCAAAGACTTACGGGCAAAGATTTTATTACCCATCCTTTACATGTTGTAGAAATCGTAAATAGTTTAAATGTAGATGCTACAACCATTATTGGAGCAATGCTTCATGAAGTTATGAATAATGGAGAGACAACATTTAGTGAATTAGAAGAAAAATTTGGTAAAACAGTTGCTACCATTGTTGATTCGATTACTAAAATAAATAAACTAGAATTAGTAGATGATTCTGAATCTAGTGCCATATATCTTAGAAAAGTATTAGTAGGACTTGCCACAGATGTTCGTGTACTATTTATTAAACTTGCAGATAGACTTCATAATATGCGAACAAATTATGCAATTAACCCCAAAAAACAAAAAGCAAAAGCTTATGAAACAATGGCTGTTTTAATACCTATAGCCCATCGTTTAGGAATAAACTCTATTAAAAGTGAACTTGAAGACTTATGTCTTTATTATACTAAACCAGATGTATACCAAGATATTTTAGATAAATTAAGCGAAACTAAAAAAGAACTCAATGATTCACTAGAAGAAATGCAAGAAAGTATTACAAATATTTTAACAGAACAAGGATTAAAATTTAAAATTAAAGGAAGAGTTAAAAGTGTTCATAGTATTTACAATAAATTATCAAACGGTAAAAAATGGAATGAAATCTATGATATTTTAGCTCTAAGAGTTATTTTAGAAACTGTTAGTGATTGTTATTTAGCAGTTGGTCTTGTTCATGCCAAATATAGACCAATACCTAATCGTTTTAAAGACTATATTGCTATGCCCAAAGCAAATATGTATCAAAGCTTGCACACAACAGTCTTTGGTGTAGATGGTCATCTATTTGAAGTACAGTTTAGAACATATGAGATGGATGAGTTTGCCGAAAAAGGTATGGCTTCTCACTGGTCATATAAAGA
>CANUCD010000031.1 GCA_947856335.1 uncultured Bacilli bacterium
ATTATTGAATTCTTTGGTCTTTCTCTAGGAGAGTTAAACCTTAATGTAGCTGCTTCCCATGCCTTTTCATCACTTGCTATGGCTGCTGCTAATTTAGGTTTAGTTGGTGTTAGTGCTGCTGCTATTGTAAAAACCATTAAAAAGGATAAACCAAATAGATTAAAAGACCCTAATCGTATAACAGCATCTAAATCTATTTTAAATCTAAAAGACCGTATTTTAGAAAAATCAAAAGATTTAGCCAGAACATTTACCAATAAAGCAACAGAATTTACTTCTAATTTAGCTCAAGCTGTTGATAGTAATGCTATTAGAAATCAAGAACTTACTAGTCTTCAAATAGAAGCCGAACCATTGATGCAAAGTGAAGATGATTTAGAAAAAGAACAAGTTATTGAGCAAAATGTCGAAAAGCAAATCGAAGAAGAGAAAAAGAAAATAATTGAAGATAGAATTAACGAAAGATTTAGTCGCATCAAACACGCAGAAGATTCCGAATATATAAGACCAACCACTTTAAGTGATGAGCCAATTATTAAAGGTCCAGCATCTGAAGTGATTCCAGTGACAGTCACCATTCCCACAGATGACGAAATATTAAGTACAATTAGTGATAAAAGCTTACAAATAGCTCGTACTGATAACTATATTGATGCCATTAAAGATGGTGATACTAAAAAAGCTCATGAATATCAAAAATTAGTGTTTGATGAAACAGGAATTGATTTAAGCAAATATGATATGAATAATGATGAAGAGATAGTTCAGGCTAGAAGCGATGTTGCAAATTTCATGAATCAAATTGATATAAGCAAAAGGAGTCGATAATGAATAAAGAGGAAATACTCACATTAGAAGATAATGTAGAATACATGGTGCTTGATACAGCAGAATTTAATCATGATAAATATTTATATTGTGTAGAAATAGACGAAGAAGAAATGCCTAAAGATACATATAAGTATTTTAAAGAGGTAAAAGAAGATGGCATTTTATACACTGAAGAAGTAGAAGATGAAAATATTATTGAAGCACTTACATCTATATTTACCATAAATATTATAGACAATGTTACAAACGAAGAACAAGACGTCTAAAAGGGTAGTTTTATAGAAAGCTTATGGTTGATGGAAATAAGCAAACAAACTTTTAGAAAATCACTTGGGAGTTTAATATTTGAATCATTAGAATATTACGTTACTTTGCGTTAAAAAGAAAGAGTAAAATAAAAGGTGGTACCGTGCATATATGCACCCTTTGGTGCTACCTTTTTTATGTTTAAAGGAGGATTTTATGAAAAATTTTAAAGATTTAGATAAAAAAAATGTAAATTTAGTCGAAAAAGACATTCAAGCTTATTGGGATAAGATTGATATTTTAAAAAAATCAATTGACTCAAGAGATAAAAATAATAATTTCGTTTTCTATGATGGACCAGCAACAGCTAATGGTATGCCAGGTCTTCATCATATGGTTGCCAAATTCTTAAAAGATACTTTTTGCAAATATAAAACAATGCAAGGATATCGCGTAATAAGAAAAATTGGTTGGGATACACATGGCTTACCAGTAGAAGTACAAGTAGAAAAAAAACTAGGGTTTACTGGTAAAGGAGATATTGAAAAGTATGGTATTAAAGAATTTAATCAAAAATGTCGTGAAACCGTTTGGGAAAATGAAGAAGCTTTCTCTCGCCTTACTAAAGAAATGGGACAATTCATTGATTTAGAGCATCCATATATTACTTATGATAATGATTATATCGAAACAGAGTGGTGGATATTAAATAAATTTTTCCAAGAAGGACTATTTTATGAGGGTTTAAAAATTCTTCCTTATTGTCCTAGATGTGGAACAGGTCTTGCATCTCATGAAGTACAACAAGGATATAAAGAGGTCGATGTTGATACAGTTATTGTTCCGTTTAAAAGAATAGATAAAGATGAGTATTTTCTAGTATGGACAACAACACCATGGACTTTAATTGCCAATGTAGCATTATGTGTTCATCCCGAAGAAGAATATGTTCTAGTTGAATCTAAAGGCTATAAATTTATTATTGCAAGTAAACTAGCTAAAAGTGTATTAGGCGAAGACTTTACAGTAATAGATACTTTTAAAGGAAAAGAATTAGAAAACGTTGGATATGAGCAACTAATTCCTAGCCTAACCGTTAATAAAAAAGCTTTTTATGTTACTTGTGATACATACGTTACCATGGAAGATGGAACTGGTATTGTACATATTGCTCCTGCTTTTGGTGCTGATGACTATGAAGTTGGAAGAAGATATAATTTGCCAGTTTTAAATCCCGTTGGAGATGATGGATGTTATACAGATGGTTTATGGAAAGGAATGTTTGTTTTTGATGCTGATAAAGAAGTTATCAAGTATTTAAAAGAAAATGACAAACTATTCAAGAAAATTCACATGAAACACAATTATCCTCATTGTTGGCGTTGTAATACCCCACTTATTTATTATTCTAAACCTAGCTATTATTTAGAAATAACTAAATTAAAAGATAAAATCATTGAAAACAACAAAAAAGTAAATTGGTATCCAGCATATGTAGGTGAAAAAAGATTTGGAAATTGGCTAGAAAACTTAAATGATTGGGCAATTTCTAGAAGTCGTTATTGGGGTACACCTCTTCCATTATGGAAGTGTGAATGTGGCTATATGGATATGATCGCATCTAGAAGTGAACTTGTCGAAAAAGCTATTGAAGATATTGATGAATCTATTGATTTACATCGTCCTTATGTTGATGATGTTCATATTCGTTGTCCAAAGTGTGGCAAAATAATGCATCGTACTCCCGAAGTTATTGATTGTTGGTTCGATTCAGGAGCTATGCCTTTTGCCCAATATCACTATCCATTTGAAAACATGGAACTATTTGAGTCTCAATTTCCAGCAGATTTTATCTGTGAGGGTATTGACCAAACAAGAGGTTGGTTTTATTCGCTAATTGTAATAGGTACTTTTGTAAAAGGTATTAGCCCATATAAAAATGTCTTAGTTAATGAATTATTATTAGATAAATATGGTAAAAAAATGCATAAAAGTAAAGGTAATGCAATAGAACCATTTAGTTTAATGGAAAAATATGGAGTAGATACAATTCGTTTTTATCTTCCTTACACATCTCCTGTATGGACACCAATTAAATTTGATGAAGATGGTTTAAAAGAAGTATATTCTAAGTTCTTTAATCCTTTACGTAATACATATAATTTCTTTCAATTATATGCTAATACAGATAAAATAGATATAGATGATTGCAAAGTAGAATATAACGAATTAGAAGAAATAGATAAATGGTTATTATCCAAATATCATAATTTACTTAAATATGTAACAGAATCTTTAGATGAATATGACTTAAATAAAGTAGTAAAAGCAGTTACTAATTTTGTTTCTGAGGACTTATCAAATTGGTATATCAGAAGAAATAGAAATCGTTTCTGGGGTAGTGAACTTGATAATTCTAAAAAAGCCGTATACAGTACAACCTATGAAGTATTAGTAGGTCTATCTAAAATGTGTGCCCCAATTATTCCTTATTTAAGTGAAGAGTTATATCGTAATTTAACTAATGAAGAATCCGTTCATCTCTCATATTTCCCTAAATATAATACGGAATATATTGATGAGGCTTTAGAAGAGAAAATGGATACAGTAAGAACACTTATTAGTATCGGTAGAAATATTCGTGAAGAAGAGCAAATAAAGGTAAGAGAACCCCTTAGTGAATGCTTATTAAATGCTAATTTAGAGGATTTAACAAAGGATGTAAAAGATTTAATTTTAGAAGAATTAAATGTAAAAAAACTTGTTTACGTAAAAGATTTAAATCAATATATGACATTTTATGTAAAACCAAACTTTAAAGTAGCAGGTCCAATATTTGGTTCTAATATTAAAATATTTAGTGATATACTAGCTAATTTAACGGAAGAAGAAATAACTAAATTAAATCAAAACGAAAGTATTCATATTACTATAGATGATACAGACTATGAAATAGATTCTAGTTATACAGATATAAGAATAAGTGCTAAAGAAGGATATAATGTTGGTATGGAAAATAACTTATTTGTCATACTAAATACAACTAGAACAGAAGACTTAATATTAGAAGGATTAGCAAGAGAATTTATATCAAAAGTTCAAAATATTAGAAAAACAGAAAATTATTATGTTGCTGATAGAATTACTATTTTATATAATGGTGATGAAATGATTAAGAAAGCTATTGCTAAATTTAGTGATTATATTTCTAGTGAAACTTTAGCCATTGAAATAAAACTAGATGATAAAATTACCATGGACTTAGAGCTAAATAATCATGAATCAGGTATTAAAACAAAGAGAGTTTAAATAAACTTTCTTTTTTTATGGCAAAAACCAAGTCTTTCTTTTTTTATTTTCATACAATAAGTAGGAGGAAGAATATGCGTGATGTATTTATATATTTACTAGGAGGAATAGATACTCCTTTAATAGTATTTTTAATCATTAACCTCTATGTTTATATTACTTCTTGGTGTAAAGTAATTATGTTTCATAAGATGAATACTAAAGCAGGTTTTAAAGGGCTTATTCGTATTATTGGACTAATTATCGTTGTATCTCTTGCATCATTATTAGATAAAATAATGGGAAGCATGGAAGCGATTCGTCTAATTGTCATTTATTTTTTCATAGCTCGGGAAGGATTAGTTCTTCTAAAAAGTTGGTGTGCTATGGGTCTTCCTCTACCAAAGAAAATTGTTATGACACTAGAAAATTTAATAAAAGAGGAGGATAGTAATGAAAAAGAAATTAGAAGTGAAGAATAATGTTTTAAAAGGAGGTATTCATTATCTAACAAGTGATTATAAAACAAGAAATAGTAATAGAAGTACTCATAATGGTATTGATTTAATTGGCGAAAATGGTATCGATGAAATTGTAGCTATAGAAGATGGGACAGTTATTTATACAGGTTATGATACAAGTGGTGGTGGATATTGGCTATCTATTAAAACAAATGATATTGAACATAGGTATTTTCATTTAAAAAAGGGTTCATTTAAAGTTAAAAAAGGGGATAATATAAGAAAAGGAGAAGTTATTGCTACTATGGGAAATAGTGGTAATGCAACTGGAAATTGTCTTCATTTTGCTATATATCAAAATGGTTATGTTGACCCAATGCCTTATTTAATAAATGAATCCCCATTTAATACTGATGATTTTACTTCATTTGTTAAAAGCTTACAAGAAATAATTAAAGTAAACATCGACGGAATACCAGGAAGCGAAACTTTATCTAAAACTCCAACTATATCTACGAGTATTGGTTGGAATCATGCGGCAGTTAGACCACTTCAAGTCTACTTACAAAGCCTTGGATATGATTTAGGTAAATGTAAAGTAGATGGAAAGTTTGGTAAAGATATGAAAGCATGTATTAAAAAATATCAAGCTGATAACAATTTACCTATTATTGATGGTAAAATTAGTGCTAGAATGTATACTTGGAAAAAATTACTAAAATTAAAATAAGAGCTATTTACTGCTCTTATTTGCTTTTTCATTTAAAATATCTATTTCTTTATTGATTTTATCAATATTTAGAGTTTTAGTTACTTTTTTATTAGAAATATTATATTTTATAATTAAATGTTCAATTTTAGATATTGCTTCTTCTACTTGTTTACTATCCTTTAATTTCTTTTGAAGCTTTTCAATATCTTTAAATAAATTTTGATAATATTTAATCATGATAATATGATTACCACTTAATACAGCTTTTTTAATTAAATTCTTCTTATTCCATAATTTTAATATCCCCATCATTAAATCATCAGTCATAATAATATTTTGATATCCTAACTTATCTTTTAAAAGACTTTTAGCTTTTTTCGATAAAGAAAGTGGTGTAAAAAAGCTTATTTTGGGAATAAAAAAGTGTCCAACCATAATAATATCTATATCACTTTTTATAGCGCACTTAAAAGGCATAATATCTTCATTAAAAAGCTTTTTAGTATTCCAAATAATAGGAATCATATAATGCGTATTTATTTTAGTTGCCCCATGACCTGGAAAATGTTTAATAACGGGTACTACATTTAATTTCTTAAATTCTTGAATATAAGGAATAGTATTTTTAATTACTTCATCGGCACTATCTCCAAAACATCTATCTCCAATTGCATGATTATCAGGGAATCTCTTAATATCTAAAACTGGAGCAAAGTTAACATGAATTCCTGATTGAGATAAAATACTTGCAATTAAATTTCCATGTTTCATAAGACTATTTATATCTTGATGAAAAGAATAAGGACTTTTCAAATTATGAATTTCATTAGGTAATCTATTTACACGGTATCCTTCTTCATCTATACCAATTAAGATAACATAACCAGACTTATTAGCTAATTCATAAATATAGTTAATAAGATTAAGCATTTCCTCATAACTGCGATAATTCTTTTTATAAAGAGTTATACCCCCTACATGATATTCTAAAATTAGTTTTTTAATAATTTCTAAATCATTCGTACTTAAACCGACAAATAACATTCGACTAAACATAATATCACCAATAAGATTATATCATAAATTACTCTAAGATAAAAATAACAAAATAAACACTCATGTATTGTTTTTTAATAATTTATTTCGTATAATTAAAGTAGGTGGTGTAAATATGTGGATAGCTTGGTTAGTAATAGTAATTCTTCTTACTTTCTTAGAAGCAATTACCGTTAATTTAGTTAGTATTTGGTTTGTAGCGAGTGCTATTGTAAGTCTTTTTTTATCATTCATAGTTGATTCATTTTATATTGAGTTTTTAGTATTCGTATGTTTAGGCTTAGTCCTAATGCTTTTAACCAGACCTTATTTAGTAAAAAAATTAAGTAAGAAAAAAGTAAATACTAATTTAGATAGAGTAATTGGTATGAACGGAATTGTAACTGAAGAAATTACTAGATTTAAAATTGGCGAAGTAAAAGTAGATGGTAAAAAATGGAGTGCTATTAGTGATGAGAAAATACCAAAAGGAAGTACTGTTTTTATTAAAGATATTGATGGTGTTAAACTAATAGTTAGAAAGGAAGATAAATAATGGAATTATTGATAGTTATACTAATTTTAGTTTTTATTTTAATTATTCCCAATATTAAAATAGTGCCTCAAGCAAAAGCCTATGTAATAGAAAGATTAGGAAGTTATTATGCAACATGGCAAAATGGTTTACACATAAAAATTCCTTTTATTGATCGTGTATCTAAAGTTGTCAGCCTAAAAGAAACAGTTAAAGATTTTGCCCCTCAACCTGTTATTACCAAAGATAATGTTACAATGCAAATAGATACTGTTGTATATTATCAAATTACTGACCCTAAACTTTATACATATGGCGTAGATGCTCCAGTAAGCGCAATAGAAAATTTAACTGCAACAACCCTTCGAAATATTATTGGTGAATTAGAGCTTGACCAAACACTGACAAGTAGAGATATTATCAATGGTAAAATGAGAGCTATCTTAGATGAAGCAACCGACCCATGGGGAATAAAAGTAAATAGGGTAGAAGTAAAAAACATTTTACCTCCTAGAGATATCCAAGATGCAATGGAAAAGCAAATGCGTGCTGAAAGAGAACGAAGGGAAAAAATCCTGCAAGCTGAAGGCGAGAAAAAATCAAGTATTTTAATCGCTGAGGGAGAAAAAGCAAGTGCCATTTTAAGAGCAGAAGCCGAAGCTGAAAGTGCTATTAAAATAGCAGAAGGAAAAGCCGAAGCTTTAATTAAAATAAAAGAAGCCGAAGCAAAGGGAATAGAGCTTTTAAAAAATGCCAAAGCAGATGGAACTGTTCTTACTCTAAAAAGTTATGAAGCATTAGGCAAAGTTGCAGATGGACAAGCAACAAAGTTAATTATTCCTGCTAATTTACAAGATGTAGCAACATTTGGTACAACTCTTATGGAGGTTATGAAAGATAAGAAATAGTCTTATCTTTTTTGGATATGGAATATCATACAATTAAACCTTTTTATAAAAAAGATTCTCAAGTTCTTATTCTAGGTTCATTTCCAAGTCGTAAATCAAGGGAAGAGGGTTTTTATTATGCTCATCCTATGAATCGTTTTTGGAAAATATTATCTATTTTGTACCAAGAAGAAATTAAAGATAAAAAGACATTTTTAACTAAACATAAAATAGCTTTATATGATGTTTGTGCATCCTGTGTAATTAGAGGTTCTAAAGATGCTTCAATAAAAGAAGTAATCCCTAATGATTTAACAGATATATTAAATAATAGTTCTATAAAAACAATCATCTTAAATGGCAAAACAGCTTATCGTTTATATCAAAAATATATGAAAGATATTAAATTACCTTGTATATCTCTTTCTAGTACAAGTCCTGCTAATGCTTCTTTTTCTCTTGAAAAACTAGTAGATGAATATAAAATTATTCTAAACTTTACAAAATAATTGTAAAGTTATAATAAAAAGGGAAATAAAAGTTTTTTTGTATCTTTAAAAACCAAAAGAGGTATGATATACTTTTGACTGGTGGTAAAGGAAATGAATAAATTCGGATATTCAAAGATAGAAATTTTAGTAGTAATAGTATTACTTGGTATTGTTGCTTTTATAACAATCAATAAAACATCTTATGCTTTTGCAGTAGATGGTAATGAAGCAATAGACGAAGTAAAGTATTTAATTGAAGTTCAAGCCGAAGATTATGCACTTGCCAATACAACTTTATTTAATGAAACAGATACTACTTATATAAGTGTTGATGATTTAATTGAGGCAGGTTATTTAATTGGTAATAGTGATGGCTTACTTACCAATCCTATAGACTCTTCTAAAAATTTTAATGATTCTAAAATAAAACTAGAGTATAATGAAAATCAAAATAAAGTAACTGCAACAGTTGTAGATTAGCAAGTAAAAAAACTTGCTTTTTTTGTTGTTTTGGCGTATAATACTAAACGTATTAAAAAGGAGGATTTTTATGGAAGAAAAATTAAGAAATTTAACTTATGTAGTAGTACTTGGTTTTATAATTTTAGGATTGTTAATTATTGGTTTATATTTTAAAGATGGAGATACATCAACAAGTAAAACAAATAATAATACTAACGGAAGTCAAAGTAGTAGTTCTGAATATGATGTTAGTCATATGAATGAAATTAGTGTGGATGATGCGATAGATTTATTTGATGAAAAAGGAACTCATGTAGTTTATATTGGACGTAGTGGCTGTACTTATTGTCGTGAGTTTGTTCCAGTTTTAAATGAAGTACAAGAAGAATTAGGATTTACTACTAATTATATTGATGCTCAACCACTAATGAATAACTGGAGTGAAGCAAGAGAAGAATTAGCGCCTCTTGCCGAACTATTAGATGTTGAAGCATCTGCTAATGGAAAAACTGGTACTCTAGGAGAATTATTCCTTGAAAAAGGATATACACCAGCTTTAATTGTTATTAAAGACGGAAAAGCTGTTGAAGGTTTCTTTGGATATCGTGATAAAGAACAATTAACTAAAGTATTAGAAGAATATTTATAATAGAGTGAAAGCTCTATTTTTTTGTATGTTAAAAAATGTAGACATAAAAAAATCTCATGCATAGATGAGATATTTTTTCATAAATGGTCAAGAAGAAAAAACTTGTTTATAATTTAAGAAGCAGAAATTTATCTTTAAAAACAGAGGGACTATTATCTATTATACTTAGATTATATTAAATAGTAAAATGCAAAGTAATAAAAAATCTTTATTTTTCTAACATAATAAATAGATTTCTCTATATTACATTTTCATAGTAAAAAATAACAAAATAAAGTTTGTTTCACAATTCGACAAACATATAAATAAAAAGATGATATAATAGCATCTTCAGGGAGGAATTTATATATATGAAAACAGAAAAATTAGAACAATTAAAACAACTGTACCTTAAAAAGTTCTTTGGATAATCAAAGGACTTTTTTATTGTTTAGGAAATAAACAATAGTTATATATTAAAATATTTGTATTACTATAAAGGAGGTAAAATATATGGTAATACA
>CANUCD010000032.1 GCA_947856335.1 uncultured Bacilli bacterium
ATAAATGTAATGTTTTAACTTCTTCTGTATGATTTTTAACAACAACATTTTTAAGAGCTAAAACAATACTTGTAACATCTTCTACTACTCCATCAATCTTTTGGAATTCATGAAGTACTCCCTCAATCTTAACTGATGTAATAGCACTTCCTGGTAAACTTGATAACATTACTCTTCTAAGTGCATTACCAATAGTTGTTCCAAACCCTCTTTCTAGAGGCTCTAATTCAAATTTTCCATAGTGATTACTTTCTTGATATTCACTAATCTTATACTCTGGTTTTTCAAAACTAATCATATTATACCCTTCCTTTACTACTAATTTCTTGGACGTTTTGGTGGACGACAACCATTGTGTGGAACTGGAGTTTCATCAATAATTGCAGTAATTTCAAGTCCAGCAGCTTGTAGTGCACGAATAGCAGTCTCTCTACCTGAGCCTAAACCTTTAACAACAACATCAACCTTTTTTACACCCTGCTCCATTGCAGATTTTGCTGCAGCATCAGCAGCTATACCAGCAGCAAAAGGGGTTTTCTTCTTACTTCCCTTATAACCAATAGTACCACTTGATGCCCAAGCAATAACACTTCCATCTTTTTCTGTAATAGTAACAATTGTATTGTTATAAGTAGAATGAATATGAGCAACTGCTTCTGGAATATTCTTCTTAACTTTTCTTTTTCTTCTATTATATGCCATAATAAACCTCCTACTTTCCTACTTTTTTCTTGTTAGCTACTACTTTTCCTCTACCCTTACGAGTATGAGCATTTCTATTCGTTCTTTGTCCACGAACAGGAAGACCTTTTTTATGTCTTACACCTTGGTAGCAGTTAATTTCCATTTTATTTTTAATACTCATTTGTACGTTTCTTCTTAAATCACCTTCAACAATATGATTATCTACTTCTTTACGCAAACGAGTAACTTCTTCATCAGTTAAATCCTTAACTTTTGTCTCTGGATTAACATTTGCATTTAAACAAATTGTCTTACCTAAACTCTTTCCAATTCCATAAATAGCTGTTAAGCCTATCCAAGCTTGTTTTTCACTAGGTAACTCTATATTCTTAATACGTGCCATATTTTCCTCCTAACTTATCCTTGAGTTTGTTTGTGTTTTGGATTTTCACAAATAACCATAACTTTTCCTTTTCTTCTAATAATTTTACATTTCTTACAAATTTTTCTTACTGATGGTCTAACTTTCATAATAATACCTCCATTATCTTTTATTCCATGTTATACGCCCACGTGTTAAATCATAAGGCGAAAGCTCAATAGTTACTGTATCACCTGGTAAGATACGAATCATATTTACTCGCATTTTACCAGAAACGTAGGCTTTTACAGTATATCCATTTTGAAGTTCTACTAAGTAATCAGAACCCTTTAAGACTTCAACTACTTTACCTTCAACTTCTATTTTTTCTTCTTTACTTTTTTGATTAACATCATTTAGTTTGTTTTTCTTCATTGCTAATCTCTCCTGTTAATATTTCATATCCATTTTTTGTTACAACAACAGTATGTTCAAAGTGAGCACTTGGTTTTTCATCATCTGTTGAAATTGTCCAATCATCATCATGCAAATACACATAACGACTACCTAAATTAAGCATTGGTTCAACGGCTAAAACCATACCTGCACGAAGAGTAACGCCCGTTCCCTTTTTACCATAATTAGGAACATCAGGATCTTCATGTATATTTGTTCCAACCCCATGTCCAACAAGTTCTTCTACGACACTAAGTCCATGGGTATGTGCAAACTCTTCTATGGCTGCTCCAATATCTCCTATTTTAGCACCTTCATGAATTTTTTGCAAGCCAGCATATAATGCAAGTTCAGTATTTTTAACTAAATCTAAAACTTCCTTTGATGCATGACCAACAATATAAGTCCTCGCAGCATCACTATGATAACCATGTAATTCTACACCTACATCAATTGATACAACATCACCATCTTTTAATCTTCTATTAGAAGGTATTCCATGTACAACTTCATCGTTAATAGAAATACAAATACTTGCAGGATATCCCTCATAATTCAAAAAAGATGGTCTAGCATGATGATGAGTAATAAACTCATAAGCTATCTTATCTAAATCTTTTGTTTTAACACCAACTTTTATATGTTTTTTAATTTCTTCATGAGTTAAATAATTTAGTTTTCCAGCTTCTCTCATCAAGTCTATTTCTCGCTCACTTTTAATACTAATCATTTTTCGCCTCTTTTTCCCGTTAAAGTAGAAATGCCAATAATACTTTCTATCTCATCATAAATAAGATTTAACTCTTTTGTACCATCTACTTTAACTAATAGCTTCTTATCATCATAATATTGCATAATTTGTTTTGTACTTAAAAGAAATGTTTGATAACGCTCTTTAAATATTTCTTCATTATCATCTGCTCTTCTCTCAAGTATTGCTCCACAACGATCACAAATATTATCAACTTGTGGTTTTAATAACGGATTATCTAGATTATAACTTCTCTTACAGTCTGGACAAACTACTCTACCCAGTACTCTTTTTAAAAGTATATCTAAAGAAACATCCAAATAAACCACTACTACATCATCAATATGAAGATTATTTAGCATTTCATCTAATTTCTGTGCTTGATTTAATGTTCTTGGAAAACCATCTAAGATAAATGGCTTATTCTTAAGTTCGCCCTCTAATTTAGAAGATACAAGCTGAATAATAAGTTCATCCGAAACAAGTTTTCCAACCGAAATCAAATCATTTATTTCTCTTCCAAGAGCACTTCCACTTGCTACTTCACTACGAAGTAAATCGCCAGTAGATAAATGTTCATAATGATAATTCTTTACTAAATAATCACTAATTGTTCCTTTACCTGCAGCAGGAGGAGCAAGAAAAATAATATTTTTCACTAACGAAGTCTCCTCTTACGTTCAGCATAACTTCTAGCTGTTAAACTAGATTCTATTTGTTTATATGTCTCTATTACAACACCAACAACAATCAATATTCCTGTTCCACCTAAACTAACACTAGATGGAAGTCCTGTAGCAGCAGATATAAGTACAGGCATTCCTGCTAAAATAACAAGGAATATAGCACCTACTAATGTAATTCTAGATAAACATTTGCTAATATATCCACTTGTATCAGCTCCTGGTCTAACACCTGGTATATATCCACCATTTTTATTAAGATTCTTACTCATTTCCTCAGGATTCATACTTAAGAAAGTATAAAAGTAAGAAAAAGCAAATATCAAAATAATATATAACAAGAAACCAGTTGGCGATGTATATAAAATATAATTGTTAACAAAATTGATTGCTGCTTCATTTTTTGTTAGAGCAACAACTGTTCCTGGTATAGTTGTAATAACAGATGCAAATATAACGGGTATAACACCTGCACTATTTATTTTAATAGGCAAGAATGATTGTTGTGCCCCATATGCACTTGTTGTTCTATTTGAATATTGAATTGGTATTCGTCTTTCAGCAAGTTGTACCCAAATAATACCTACAATAATCAAAATATAACAAATAATATATAAAATAAATAATGTAATTCCAAGACCAATTTCAAGGTTACCATTGATAAATGTTTGATATACACTTGTAAATACACTAGGCATACTAATTAAAATACCTGCCATAATTAAAAGTGATTGTCCATTACCAATACCCTTTTGCGTAATTTGATCTCCCATCCATAGTAAGAATGCTGTACCAGCAGTCATTACTAAACTTGTTTTAAGCATATCCATAACACTAGCCCCATCTAAATAAAAGACACTTATTGCATATGCTTGTATAAAGGCAATAATAATACCTAAATATCTAGTAATCTTATTGATTTTTTGTCTACCTACATAACCTTGTTCTTTTAGTTCTTTAAAATAAGGGATAATATCCATTTGTAAGAGTTGAGTAATAATACTTGCAGTAATATATGGACTAACACCTAATCCAAAAATAGAAAAGCTTTGAAGTCCTCCACCACTCATCAAGTTAAATATTTCTAAAAAACCTAATTCTTCATAAATGGTACTTGCCCAAGGAATAGTAATGTTTATTCCTAAAGCAAAGAAACCTAAACAAAATAATGTAAAATAAATTCTTTTTCTTAAGTCTTTATTTCCCTTACTAAATATTTTGGTAATTCCTTTAAACATCTAAATCACCTCTGCTTTACCGCCAGCATTTTCAATTTTAGTAACTGCACCAGATGAAAATCTTTGTGCTTTAACTGTTAATTTCTTAGTTAAAGAACCATTTGCTAACACTTTAACTCCACTAAGCTGTTTTTTAAGTATTCCCTTTTCTTTAAGTACTTCTGGAGTAACTTCATCTCCATCATTAAAGAATTTATCTAAATCTCCAATGTTAATCGTAGCAAACTTTTCTTCAAAGCGAGTATTATTAAATCCTCTTTTGGGAATTCTACGATAAATTGGTGTTTGTCCACCTTGGAACCATGCACTAATACTAGCACCACTTCTAGACTTTTGACCCTTTTGTCCACGTGTAGAAGTTTTACCCATTCCTGAACCAGGACCTCTACCTACTCTCTTACGTGCTTTAGTCTCTAAAGACTTTGGTAATGATTCTAACTTCATATTATAACTCCTCTACTTTCTTACCACGTAAAGCGGCAACTTTAGCTGGACTCTTTTGAGATTTTAAAGCCTCAAGAGTTGCTTTAGCAACATTGATTTTTGTATTAGAGCCAAGTGACTTAGACACAATATCTTTTACACCAGCAAGTTCTAGTACGGCACGAGCAGCACCACCAGCAATAATTCCTGTACCTTCTCTAGCAGGTTTTACCATAACAACAGCTCTACCTACTTTACTAGTAGCTTCATGTGGTATTGTTCTATTATCCATTAAAGAAACTTTAACTACGTTTTTATTAGCAGCTTGTAAAGCTTTTTTAATAGCTTCTGGTACTTCATTAGCTTTACCAGTACCAATTCCAACTAAACCTCTACGATTACCTACAACAACTGTTGCTGAGAATCTAAAGTGTCTACCACCTTTAGTAACTTTTGTTACTCTACCAATAGAAATAACTTTTTCTTCCAATAAATTTTTCTTATTATCAATCTTTTTTGGCATAACTTTAATCCTCCACTCTAGAACTCTAAACCGTTTTCACGTGCAGCTTCTGCTAAAGCTTCAACACGTCCATGATATAGGTATCCACCTCTATCAAAAACAACAGTTTTAATCTTTGCATCTTTACATTTTTTAGCAATATCAGCTCCAACTTGTTTTGCAGCCTCTATATTACCACCATTTTTAATTTTAAGTTCAGCTGTTGATGAGCTAACTAAGGTTTTAGAAGCATCATCATCAATGACTTGAACATATATTCCGTTATTTGAACGAAAAACATTTAAACGAGGAACATCTTTTGTACCATGAATATTTTTACGTACTCTAGCATGTCTTCTTAAACGTGCAACATTACTATTTTCTTTCTTAATCATAATTTCCGACCTTTCTAACCTTATTTAGCAGCCTTTTTACCTTCTTTACGACGTACATATTCGCCTTTATAACGAATACCTTTACCTTTATATGGCTCAGGTTTTCTTATCTTACGAATATTAGCCGCAAATTCAGATACTTTTTGTTTATCAATTCCACTAATGGTAATTTCTGTATTACTTACTTGTTCTACTTTCATATCACTAGGAACTTCTACTACTACAGGATGAGAGAACCCAGCTGATACATTGATTTTATTACCACTTACTTGAAAACGATATCCAACACCAACTGCCTCTAAACCTTTACTAAAGCCAGTACTTACTCCCTCAATCATATTAGCAATTAAAGAATTCATTGTACCAACGTTAATATTAGCTTCTTTACTATCATTTTTTGCTTTTGTAACTAACTCAGTATCACTAATTTCTACAGATACTAATTTATTAAGTTCTAAACTAAGAGTGCCTTTAGCTCCCTTAACTGTTAAAGTATTTCCATCAATACTTGCAGTAACACCAGTAGGAAGCGCAAGTTTTCTATTACCAATTCTACTCATATATTTTCCTTACCAAATATAGGCAAGTACTTCGCCTCCTAACCCTGCTTCTCTAGCTTCCTTATCAGTCATTAAACCTTTAGAAGTAGAAATAATTGCAATTCCAAGTCCATTTAATACACGAGGAATTTCATCTGATGCTGCATAAACTCTTAAACCAGACTTACTAATTCTTTTTAAACCAGTAATAACTCTTTCTTTTCTATCTCCATATTTTAAAGTTAGAGTAAGCTTATCACCAGTTACATTTTTCTCATAATTATAATCAGCTATATAACCTTCATCTTTAAGAATCTTAGCAATACCTAAAGTCATCTTTGTTCCGATAACTTCAACTGTTTCATATTTCATTTGATTTGCATTACGAATTCTTGTAAGCATATCTGCTATTTTATCTTGAACCATCTAAAATTCCTCCTTTCCTACCAACTTGATTTCTTTACGCCGGGAATTTTACCTTCATTAGCAAGTTCTCTAAAACAAATACGGCAAATTCCAAATTTACGCATAACTCCGTGTGGTCTACCACATCTCTCACATCTTGTATATTGACGAACTTTATATTTAGGTGTTCTCTTATTTTTAACAATCATACTTTTCTTAGCCATGAATATTCCTCCTTAATTCTTAAAAGGCATACCAAATGCCTTTAATAAAGCATAAGCTTCATCATTTGTATGAGCAGTAGTTACGAATACAATATCCATACCTCTTACTTTAACAACATTATCATACTCTATTTCTGGGAATATTAACTGTTCTTTAATACCCAAAGTATAATTTCCTTTGCCATCAAATGCAGTCTTAGAAACACCTCTAAAGTCTCTTACACGAGGAAGTGCTACACGAATAAGTCTTTCCATAAATTCATACATTTTTTCACCACGTAAAGTAACTTTAACACCAATGGCTTGTCCCTCACGAAGTTTAAATCCTGCGATAGAATGTTTTGCTTTAGTTACAACTGCCTTTTGACCAGTAATTGCTTCTAAATCTTTTAGTGCAGCTTCAATAAATTTATGATCGCTATGACCATCACCACAACCCATATTGATAACAATCTTATCTAATTTTGGTACTTGCATAACACTTGAATATTTAAATTCGTCTTTAAGTGATTTTACAATCTCTTTATCATATAATTTCTTATAATTACTCATAAATATTCACCTACTTACTTTTACTTTCTTTTTTTGATGTTTTGCGAGCTTCTTTAGCTTCAACTTTCTTAACATTTGATACATGAATAGGAGCTTCTATATCAAATATTCCACCTTTATCTTGATTATTTCTTGGTTTAACGTGTTTTTTAACAATATTTATTCCTTCAACGACAACTTTATCTTTATTCTTTAAAGTTTTAATTACTTTTCCGTTCTTACCTTTATCACGACCAGCAATAACAAGTACTTCATCGCCTACTTTAATTTTCATCATAAGTAATCCTCCTAAATAACTTCCTTAGCTAAAGACACAATTTTCATATAGTCTTTTTCTCTAAGCTCTCTAGCAACAGGTCCAAGAACTCTTGTACCAACTGGAGATTTATCATCTTTAATAATAACACAAGCATTGTCGTCAAATTTAATATAACTGCCATCGCCTCTTCTAATACCCTCAGTAGTACGTACTATAACAGCCTTTACAACTTTACCTTTTTTAACATTACCATTAGGCATAGCTTTTTTTACTGTTCCAACTACTACATCACCAATATTAGCATATTTAACTTTAGATCCACCAAGTACACGGATAACTAGTAACTCACGAGCTCCTGTATTATCTGCAACTTTTAATCTACTTTCTTGTTGTACCATAAATCCTCCTATAAAATTACAGCTTTAGATACAACTTCTACAAGCTCATATCTCTTAGTTTTAGAAAGTGGTCTTGTAGCACGTATTCTAACTGTATCTCCAACTCCGGCTTTATTTTCTTCATCATGAGCAGTATATTTCTTTGAATATTTAACACGTTTCTTATAAAGGGGATGAGTCTTGTAAGTTTCAATTAAAACAGTTATTGTTTTATCATTTTTATTACTTACAACTCTACCAACTAATTCTTGTTTTCTATTTTCCATCTGTATTACCTCCGACTAATTCTCTTTCTTTTAAGATAGTCTTCATTCTCGCAACATCTTTTCTAAGCATCTTAATTCTAGAAGGTTTATCTAAAGTACCTGTAGATTGTTTCATTCTAAGTGAAAATAATTCTTTCTTAGAATCTAATATTTTACCCTCTAATTCTTTTGTAGAAAGTTCTCGTAAATCTTTAATTTTCATGAGATTCACCTTCCTTTTTTACAAATTTAGTTTTAATTGGTAATTTGTGAGAAGCAAGTCTTAGCGCTTCACGAGCAATGTCTTCTGAAACACCACCAATTTCAAACATAATTTTGCCTTCTTTAACAACTGCAACCCAATCTTCAACATTACCTTTACCTTTACCTTGACGAGTTTCAAGAGGTTTTCTTGTAAGTGCTAAATGTGGGAATATGTTAATGTATACTTTACCACCACGCTTCATATAACGAGTCATAGCAATACGAGCAGCTTCTATTTGACGAGCACTAATCCATGCTCCATCTGTTGCTTGAAGACCATATTCTCCAAAATGAAGGCTAGTATTTCCTCTTGCATGACCATCATAAGAAACACGATGAGGTTTTCTATATTTAGTCTTTTTTGGCATTAACATGAGAACCATCTCCTCTCATCTTTTTCTTGGCTGGTAAAATTTCATCTTTATATATCCAAACTTTAACACCAATCTTACCATAAGTAGTATCTGCCTCAGAGGTCGCATAATCTACATCAGCTCTAATTGTATGAAGTGGAACAGTACCCTCAGTATATCCCTCTGTACGAGCCATCTCAGCTCCACCTAAACGTCCAGATACACTTGTCTTAATTCCTTTAGCTCCAGCTTTCATAGTATTACGAATCGCACGTTTTTGTACACTTCTAAATGGAGCACGAGCTTCAATTTGCGCAGCAATATTCTGAGCAACAAGTTTGGCATTCAAATCAGGATTTTTAACTTCAACAATATTGATATAAACATCTTCACCAACTAATTTTTTAATTTCGCCTCTTAATTTTTCGATGTCTTCTCCACCACGACCGATAATAACTCCAGGTTTAGCAGTGTTAATTGTTACATCAACTCTTGATTTTTTTCTAGCTATTTGGATTGAAGCAACAGCAGCGTCTTTAAGTTTTTCTTCCAAATATTCTCTTATTTTAATATCTTTATTTAAAGTCTTAGCATAGTCTTTATTAGCATACCAACTAGATTCCCAGTCTTTATTAACACCTAATCTAAAACCTATAGGATTTACTTTTTGACCCATTATGCTTCCTCCTCAACTTTACCATCACTTACTTTAATAGTAATATGACTTGTTCTTTTATCTCTTCTATCAACATTTCCACGACTAGCGAATTTAATTCTCTTATAAACAGGTCCTGGATTGATATAACACTCAGCGATTACTAAATCACTTTCATTTGCACCATTATTATTAACAGCATTACTAATAGCACTATTAAGTACTTTAAGAATAAGTTTGCTAGCTTTTGTATTAGTATTTTGTAAAATACCTTGAGCAGTAGCTACATCTTTACCACGTACTAAATCAAGTGTCATTCTAGCTTTTCTAGGGGCAATCATAGCTCCCTTATGTATTGCATAAGCTT
>CANUCD010000033.1 GCA_947856335.1 uncultured Bacilli bacterium
GCAATACCCCAAAGTTTAATTAAATCGGCATCTCTAAAAGGGAAACTATTTTTTGGAGATGTAATAGCAACTTTAGATAATGAGACCATGATATCCCTTGAAATGTATAATTTATTTAGAGAAGAGGAGTATAAGAAGAGTTTAGGATATATCACAAGGATATTTTCTAATCAATTAGAAGAAAGAGAAAATCATATAGAAGCAAAGAAAGTAATAGGAATAAACCTAATGGAGGGAAATTATCATTACAATAACTTTGATTTTATCAATGATTATGGATTTATCAATAAAAGAAGCTATGGAAGAATCAAGGATGAATACATAGAAATGTATTTGATAAGACTTGATTTAGTAAGTGATATACGATATACTAAACGAGAAGAGAGATTTATTAAGTGGATAAACTTAATAAATGCAAGGGATACAAAAGAAATGGAAGCAATATCAAAAGGAGATGAAGTAATGGAAGAAACAGTAAAGTATGTGCGAAGATTTTTAAACAATGAAGATATCTTAGAGAAGTATGATAAGATGAATACCTTAATAGACCAAGCAGAGTATAAAGGCATACTAAAAACAGCAAAAAAGATGTTAAAAAAGGGAATGTCAACTTTAGATATAACTGAAATGACAGGATTAAGCAAAGAAGAAATAGAAGCATTAAAATAGTGCTTCTTTTTATATAAAATGAATAAAAGATATTGAAAAATAGTGAATTATTTGATAAGATTATTACATAATATGGAGGTCTAAATAATGAGTGTAGGAAAGAAAAATATAATTTTAGCAAGTATTTTATGCATAAGTATTATTACAATTGGTGTATCTTTTGCTTATTTTACTTCAAATACCGAAGTAAAAGGTACTGGAACAAGTGTGAGTGGTAAAACAGCTGAGTTAATAAAAGTTACTTATGATGCAGGTTCATCTACTACTACTTTAGAAAATGCTATACCAGGAGATGCTGCTACTAAAGATTTTAGCATAAAAGTAGAGCCAACAGAAAATGAAAATACTGTAACATATGCGATAATATTAGATATTAGCACAAATACATTTTCATACTGTAATGATGCTTCTATGGGATGTGAATTAAACGCTGAAGAATTAACATATTCTCTAAAAGAGGGAGAAAATGTTATTGCAAGTGGTAATCTAACAGAAATAACAGGAAAACAACAATTAGCTAAAATAACAAAGAATACTAGTAGTGATATAACTTACAATTATACTTTGGAAATTACTTATGTAGATACCCAAAAAACACAAAATCATAATCAAAATAAAACTTTTACGAGCAATATTTTAGTAGAATTTGCTAAAGCTGAATAATTTATGAGAAAAATATCATTTGTATAGCTTTTAGATATTGCACACCAAGAGTGGTTATGATATACTTTTAAATAGTAGGGAGTGTTCTAAATGAATGATCAAAATTTACAAGAACAATATGCTTTATTAGAAGAGGAAGAAAAAGAAAATAATCGTAAAACAATTATAATTATTATTTTATGTATTTTAATTATCCTTGTTACCATCCTTGGTATTTTCTTCTCTATATCTGGTCGAGAAAAAATATGTACTTTAAATTGTGATACTGACGAAGATGGAATTATCGACTTAAATATTGATATAGATGGTGATGGCATATGCGATATTAACTGTGATACAAATGGAGATGGCATACCTGATTATAACATCGATTATAGAGGAGATAGAAAACCACACTTTAATATTAAAACCCCAAATGGACTAATTAACCCAGTTAATAAAGATGTCAATAATGATGGTAAGCCTGATTTTAATATTGATATAGATGGTGATGGATACCCTGATATCAATATTGATTTAGACAATTCAGGTACTTGTGACCTAAACTGTTTAGTTGATGGAAAAGATGATGAATACTATAATCTTGATATGAATGGGGATGGCATACCTGATGTAAATGTTGATACAGATGGTGATGGTATACCTGATACTAATTTAATCAATAAAGATACTGATAATGATGGTGTATGTGATTTAAATTGTGATACCAATGAAGATGGTATTCCTGATATCAATATTGATATAGATAATGATGACAAACCAGACTTAAATATTGATACGGATAATGATGGTATATGTGATATTAACTGTGATACCGATAATGATGGTCATCCAGACATTAACATAGATGTAGATGGCGATGGTAAACCTGATGTAAATATAGACACAGATGGTGATAAAAAGCCAGATGATAATTTAATGAATCAAGATACCAACAATGATGGTACATGTGATTTAAATTGTGATACTGATGGTGATGGCAAACCTGATACTAACATTGATACCGATAATGATGGCAAACCAGATACCAATATTGATACCGATAATGATGGTAAGCCAGATATAAACATTGATACCGATAATGACGGTACATGTGATTTAAATTGTGATACTGATGGTGATGGCAAACCAGATACCAATATTGATTATGATGGCGATGGCAAACCAGACTTTAATATTGATACAGATGGTGATACCAAACCAGATGATAACTTAATGAATCAAGATAAAGAGCCACAAGACGGTATATGTGATTTAAACTGTGATACTGATGATGATGGATTCCCAGATACCAATATTGATATAGATGGTGATGGTAATCCAGATATTAACATTGATACTGATAATAATAAGCAACCTGATATCAACATAGATTATGATGGTGACGGTGTATGTGATATTAACTGTGACACTAATGGCGATGGCAAACCAGATGATAACTTAATGGATCAAGATACCGACAATGATGGTGTATGTGAGATTAACTGTGATACTAATGATGATGGATATCCAGATACCAATATTGATATAGATAGTGATGGTAACCCAGATATTAACATTGATACCGATAATGATGGTGTATGTGAGATTAACTGTGATACTGATGGCGATGGCAAACCAGATACAAACATCGACGTTGATTATGACGGTAAGCCAGACATTAACGTTGATACAGATGATGATACCAAACCAGATGATAACTTAATGGATCAAGATACCAATGGTGATGGTGTATGCGACATCAACTGTGATACTGATGGCGACGGTTTTCCAGATAAAAATGTTGATATAGATGGCGATGGAACATGCGACTATAATTGTGATATTAACGGTGATGGTGTATGTGACTATTACTGTAAAGATGAACTATATAACAATGCTGATTTAAAAAATCTAAGTGTTGAAAATTATGTATTAAAACCAAACTTTAATGCAAATATAACAAATTATACTGTAGAGATTGCTCATTCTGCAACATCTGTTATCATAAATGCAACTGCCTTTAGTCCAAATGCTAAAGTAACAGGAACTGGTAATATTAAAATTACTCAAGATGAAA
This sequence comes from uncultured Bacilli bacterium, assembly GCA_947856335.1. Taxonomy (GTDB): domain Bacteria; phylum Bacillota_I; class Bacilli_A; order RF39; family UBA660; genus Caccenecus. Next base: position 3,392 of record CANUCD010000033.1, read on the forward strand.
CAATTGTAAAAGTAAATGTTACTGCTGAAAGTGGAAAAGTAAAAACATATACAATTACTTTAGTTAAAAAAGAAGAACCTCCAGTTGTAGACCCAGGAGATGGAGATTTTGATATTGATGATTTAGAAGGCTTACTAATGGTAAGTTATACTAAACCATTAAAAGCCGAAAATATTTTCCCTGGTTGGGAAGGAAGTCATGAATTTGTTTTAACTAACAACTCTGATTATGCAATGGTATATGAAATAAAATTAGTAAATGTTAAAAATGATTTTACAAGTAACAATTATGTTTATAATCTAGAAAAAAATGGCAAAATTATTAAAGAAACTGCTCCAGCTGTAAAGGAAGATACAACAATTGCTAAAGATTTAGTTATTCAAGCAGGAGAGTCAATTAAATTTGCTATTAACTATGAATTTGTGGAAATAGGAGAACCTCAAGATTATGACCAAGGAAGAAATTATAGTGCAACGGTTCAAATAGGAGCATATAAAATTCATAACCAATAGTCTTAGCGAAAAGCTAAGGCTTTTTTTATGAGAAAAAAATGATTTAAGTATCTTGTAATTTATAGATGAATGGGATATAATAGATTATAGAATAGGAGGGGCTCAAGATGAAAGAAAAAGATCTATCATGGCGCTTTATTGTTCATATCATCTTAAAAATCTTATCATGGGCTCTCTTTGTTATCTTATTATTAGTAGCAATTTTCTTATTATATTATTATATAGCTAATAAAATATATGTAGCTAAAGGTTCTGGACATGAACCTAAATTTTCAATCTATACTATAGCAACTGGTTCTATGGTACCAAATATCAATCCTCTAGATGCCGTAATAAACATGAAAGTAAATAATTCTAGCGATTTAAAAGTAGGAGATATTATTACTTTTATCTCATCAAGCCCAGCTAGTGCAGGACTAACTATTACTCACCGTATTAGAGAAATTACAGAAGATGAAAATGGTAACGCTTGTTTCGTTACTAAAGGAGATGCTAATAATATTGAAGATGAATCTTGTGCTAAGTTTCAAAATATTATTGGTAAAGTAATTATAAAGATACCAGGACTAGGTCATATTCAAAAGTTTTTAGCATCAGGTATAGGTTGGCTCTTATTTATTTTAATACCAGCACTTATTATTATTGCTAGAGATATCATGAAACTAACAAGATTATCAGCTATCAAAGATAATGCTTCTAAAATGACTGAAAAAAAGAAGAAAAATCCCAAAAAAGAAGCCGAAGAAAAAAGAAGAAAAGAAGAAATAAAAAGAAAGCTTTTAAATGAAAATAAAGGGGAAAAACAATATTATAAAGACCCAACTATTAAAGAAATAGAAAAGGAAAAAATAGATAAAAATAACAAACAAAAACGAAAGAAAAACTAAATTCCTTTCGTTTTTTTATTAAATTCTTTAGCAAGTAATCCCTTTTTAATTAAATTATGATAATCATGTTCATTTAATACTAAATCAAATTCCCCAATAAATTCATATATATGGGGCTTAAATCCAAGTTTAAATTCATTAAGTCCTCTATATGGATTCATCTTGGTAAAATCACCTGTAAGTCCATTTAAATCAACAAACTTATAATTATTTTTATAATATTCTAATATTTGATAATGTAAAAAATAATTAGGATTAAAACTTTTATATTCTTGATTAAACCCACTAATAACAATATGAACACGATTTAGATAACGAATAACAAAAGCTCCTGCAACATAGACCTCTTTATTATCTTTTAATCCCTTAGTAGCTATCTCAATATCATTCTTATAAGAAAGAAGTGTTTTATCAGATTCCATCTTCTCTTTAATATAAGTATCACTCTTATATTGCATTAACTTTTCAGTTAATTCATTATTATGCTCTAATTCTTTATCATATAATGCTTTACTATTCATTAAGTATTGTTGATAATCAATTTTAACTAAAAACAAATCAGCCATACCATGATAATCAAAAATATTATAATAATTCTTATAATAATATGAATGACTATCCTTTTTCCTTTTAATAAACTCAAAAAATAAATCTAATTCATCTCTACTTTTCTTCTCAAAAACAAGCCCCTTTTTAATACCTTTTCGTATCTTATTTTTCGTATTTTTACTTAGATTCTCAAATTTATATTCTTCTAAATTTATAATACCATTAAATCTTGGAAATAAACTTTCAAAATATTTATTATCTTTAAGTTTTAAAAAACCTAGTTCTTTTAAATAATCTCTAACAATAATATTTTGATTATAGTTAGTAATCTTAGTTTTTAAATCAATTTCACTAATTGCAATCTCAGGGTTAATCTTAATAAAGCATAATTTTTTAGCATAATAACTTTTTATAGCCTCAGTAAAATCTTTTAATAAGTCATAATCAAAATAATCAAGCAAAAACCCTTTAGGAGCATACCCATATTTAATAGAAAGACCAATCTTTTTAATCAATATTAAAGACACAGCTTTAATAACTCCTAGTTCATCTACATAACCAATAAATTCATAATCATATCCAGCCTCAGCCATCAAAAGAGCATAACAAGAGCTTTGATAATATGAACTAAGTGGAAAAATCTTCGCTAAACTATCAAACTCAGCAATAGATAGTTCTTTTATATGCATAGCATCACCCCTCTAAATAATGCTATATTATAGCATAAACAACTTCTTTTGTCTATTACAGATTGACTAGTCTAAAAATTATAGTATAATTATAAATAGGAGGAATAAAAATGACTAAGAAAAAAGAAAAAAATTTATTAGAAAAACTAAACTTGAATTTTAACAAAATGTTAATAGGAAGCATTATATTAAATGTTTTGTTCTTAATATTTGGTTTCATTTTATACATGAATCCAAGAACAAGTCTAGAGGCATTAGGAGTTTTTCTAGGTATTTATCTTGTAATATTTGGTATATTTAGTATAGTAGAATATTTATCTAAAGAAGTAAAACCATTATATGGATTAAATCTTATTTGGGGAATAATTGCTATTATAATTGGTCTATTTGCCATTATAAACCCTCTAAAACTAAGTACTATTCTAACTCTAGCACTAGGCATTTACTTAATTGTTTTAGCAATAAGTAAAACAATTGAAGCATTTAAGCTTAAGAAATTAAAATATGATGGATGGCTTCTTATGCTAGTAATAGCAATTATACTTTTAGTATTTAGCATATTTATTATTATTAACCCAATTATATCTGCTATGGAAATAACAGAAGTTGCAGGAATATTTATTATCTTAGCAAGTATTCTTGAAATATGTAATGCTATCATGCTTTATACAAAAGCAAAAGACATATTAAAATTATTAAAGTAGAGAAATCTACTTTTTTTGTATAATTTACAAACTTTTACATATAATAAAAATAGTTAGCACTTACACTTGACAAGTGCTAATAATTGTGATAATATTATAATTGTGAAAGGAAGATGGTAATATGTTACCAAGAAAAATGTTTTTAGATGATATGTTCGATAGTTTTTTAGATAGTGAGACACCAAAAATGAAATGTGATATCTACGAATTAGATAATAACTACAATTTAGAACTTGATATGCCAGGTTTTACGAAAGATGATATTAAAATTGAGTTTAATAAAGGTACTTTAACAATTAGTGCTGATAAAAAGGTAGAAAACGAAGAAAAAGAAGATAAAAAATATATCAGACGTGAAAGATTTTATGGCAAAGTATCACGTTCATTCTATTTAGGTGACATCGAAGAAGAAAATATCAAAGCTGAATTCAAAGATGGTACCTTAAAAGTTACTGCTCCTAAAAAAGATGAAAACATATCTAAAAAAGTAATAAATATTGATTAAGCACTTCGGTGCTTTTTTTATTATCTTTTTAAAGATAAAATCATTTCATCTAAATGTTGTTTAGTTGTATTTTCATCTAAATTTAAAGACGGAAATTCTTTTATAAATCCTACAGTTTGAAAATCAATTCTCATAGAAAGTAAATCTTGGTCTAATTGATAAATAGAAGTATATTTTATTTTAGCTAAATGATATAAATGATAAGCAATTTCTCTTTTTAAAGCATTATCTATCTTCCAATCTAATACTTCTCTAATACGATATAATATTACTAAAACTTGTAAAAGTAATATATCATCTTTAAAGTTATTGTATTTTCCTCTATTATCAGTAACACTTTTTATATCATCAGCAACCAAAAAAGCATCCATTAGTTTTTTATTTGGTCTTAGTCCACTAGCAGAAATTCCCTTATCATCATGTTTGCGATAATAATAATCAGGATTATGGAATAAAAGGATAGATTTTGCACTAAATAAGTGAGCATAACTAAAAGCATAATCTTCCCACATTGTATCAACAAGAAAAGTATCATCCCCTAAAAATTCTCTTTTAAATAGTTTATTTCCACAGGATGGAGATTCACTAATAAGTTCTAAATCATGACCTAAAGGGTTAATAAGCGTTCCACTTCTTCGATAACTATTAAAATAATTATGATAAAAAGCACTTTCTTTTACAAAAACAAGTCCACTACAAACAATATCAGGAAAATCATAAAAAGTAGCTCCCAAATACATATCTTGAAACATTTGCGGATGAATAAAATCATCACTATCTAAAAAACTAATATATTCTCCTTGAGCTAAAAGAAGTCCCTTATTTCTTGTTGCCCCAACTCCCATATTAGAAGTATTATGATAAACATGAATCTTTTTAGGATATTTTTCTTCCCATTTTTGTAAAATGCTTAAACTATTATCTGTTGATGCATCATCAATTGCAATTACTTCAAAATTTTTATATGTCTGTCCTAATAATGAGCGAAATAAATCATCTATATAAGCTTCACTATTATAAACAGGAACAATAACGCTAATCATCAAAATACCCCCTTAAATTTCTCCTATCATAGCACAAAACCATTAAAAATGCAAACTTACCCCATAAAAAACTTGTCAAGCATTCCAATTTATTATAAAATAAAAGTGTGGTGATAAAAATGGGACAAGTCTATGATTTAGTTAGATTATACAAAAAGAAATTTCCAGGAGGAGTAACTTGGTGGCGTCTAAAAAAACATAGTGCTGTAATAGAAGAACATCTAAATCCAGGTGAGACAGTTCGCTATGCTTTTGCTGGTCAAAAAAACGATAAATGGTATGATGTAACTTCTACAGCCGTAATCGCTGTTACTAATAAGCGTATTTTAATTGGTCAAAAAAGAGTAGTATGGGGTTATTTTTTAAGTAGTATTACTCCCGATCTTTATAATGATATGCAAGTTTACTCAGGTCTAATCTGGGGAAAGATAACAATTGATACCGTTAAAGAAGTTGTTGTAATTACTAATTTAGCTAAAGACTCTCTAAGAGAAATAGAAACAGAAATATCAGAATTTATGATGGAAGAAAAGAAAAAATATGGTCAATTAAATTAGCAGGTGACTTATGAAAAGATTAAAAATATTTCAATTCACTTTAATTGTTTTATTCTTAATTTTTATTTTTTTCTTTTTAAGAGCAGTCAATTATGAAAAAGAATACACTATAGATGAAGTGTTGATTAACGAATCTTTTAATAAAGAAAATAAAAGTTATTATTTTACCCTTACATATCAAGATATAACTATAGATTATTTAGTAGAATCAAAATATAAACATAATCGTAAATTTATTAAAGAAATAGATATTGTCGAAGATGAAGATAATTTTTGTCTTATTCCAAAAGGGGATGTACTTACATTTATTCCTCTTTGTTATGAAAATGGCGAAATAATTTATTATAAAAAGACAAAAGAAAGTTTAAAATCTCTTCTTCCACAAAAGTATTTAGACGAAAAAAAAGAACTAGAAGATACTTTTAAAGATATAAAAATTTATAATCGTAATTATACTTATTTCTTATGGAATTATAATGGTTTTTATTATATAAATGAAGATAGAGAAGAAGTAGTAGAGTTATTTGATAAAGAAAAATATAATGTCCCACTTATTACTTATACAAAAGATTATTTACTAATCGCTGATTATAACGAAGAATATACTTTCAACAAATTTATTCGGTTATCTTTTAAAGATGGTAAAAAAGAAGAACTAGAATTAGAGCAACCTCTATATTTTGATTGTTATTTCCCAGGTTATCAAAAAAATATATTATATATTGTTGATAATAAAGAAGAAGTAATGATGAAATTAAATGTTAAAAATGGTAAACTTGAGAAAATAAAACCTCAACTGCTTGTAGATGGTAAATGGATAGATACTTCTATTAAAACTCTTATAAGTCAAAATAAAACATTTACAAAT
>CANUCD010000034.1 GCA_947856335.1 uncultured Bacilli bacterium
TCCTTTATACGTAACGATAGCCTAGTGGATACACCTCTTCCCATCCCGAACAGAGCAGTTAAGCACTAGAACGCCGACGATAGTGTACGCGAAAATAGGAAGTTGCGTATTTTTTTTTTGCAAAAATTTAATAAATATAAAAAAAAGTTAATATTTCATCAAGCAATTCAAGTGATTAGATGACTATATTAACTTTTTAATTTACATAATCTTTTGGGGGAAAAGGATCATTCCCATATGAATCTTTATCTCTAATTTTTCCGTCTTTTCCATGAATAACAAGCTCAGTTTCGTAAAGTTTAGCTTTTTCTCTACCAAAGCTAATAGCTTCTTTTTGAGTTTGAAATGTTCTAGTAGCTTTTTCGTTTCCTTCTTTTATGACTCTCCAATCCCCATTTGAATTAGGCACTACGTGATAATTCTTTTTTGACATATTTCTTCCTCCAAAATGATTATATAATATAATGAACTTTAAAGCAATAGCTCAAAACAAAAACTGACACTTAATCGTGCCAGCTTTCCTTTCCCAAAATCTCTCTTTCATAAATGCTTGTATGCATCTACAACAAAATTATATTATGAATTAAGTTTAAAATCAAGTGTTTTTACAAAAAAAGCTTAAGTTTTTATATAATCGACCATAGTTGACAAATTATTAGCATTTAATGTGTTACAATAGCCTAAATGGAGGTAAAATAATGAATTTTTATAAAACAAATTGTAAAGGCATTGAAAATGAAATAAAATTTGCTCAAGTATTAGATAATAAAATGATTAAGGATTTACCGATTAAATACCAAAAATTACTTTATGGATTATTTGAAGATATCAATGAATATGATTATGTAGAGTGCTGGAAAAGCAAATTTTTTGAAAAAGCTGATATCAAAATCAGGATAAACGATAATATAAAAGGTGTTAGTATAAAAATGGGTGAATGTAATTCTGTTCATCAAGAAAGCCTAGATAGCTTTATTATTTTTCTAATGAATATGGGTATAACCAAAAAAGTAACAGATATTTTAAGCTCATATATTAAAGGGACAGTTAATGGAGAAAAAGTAGAAGCTGCCATTTATAGAAAAATGCGATATAATGAAATTGAAAAACTAAAAACCTCTTTTTCGGATTTTTACATTAAAACTAATTTATTTATACGTTTTTTATTTAAAGGAAAAGACAATTGGCCTTATACAGCAGACGCTATTATTCATGGAACACCTGATAATTTTATCTGGGCAACAAAAAGTGAAATATTAAAATATTTACTTAATTATTCTAAAAGCGAAAATAATAATGTAAAAATAGGTCCGTTATTTATACAATCTTATCATAAAAAACTACATGAAAAAACAACAAATTCAGGTAATGAAATAATAGATATTCAAATAAAGTGGTATTCTCTTGCCAAAGATTTAGAAAAAATTTCTTTAAAACGCAATAAAATGGAAGAAATTTGACAATATATACTTTTAATAGTTCTTTTTTTTTTAAAATTGTGGTAAAGTAATAATAGTGATGATTATGAAAAAAATAATAATATTTGGTGGAGGTAGTGGTCTATCTCAATTACTTAAAGGTTTAAAATTATTTCCCATAGATATAACCGCAGTTGTGTCTGTCTTTGATAATGGTGGCTCAACTTTAAAATTGCGTAAAGATTTTAATATTCCAGCAGTTGGCGATATTTCCAAAGTTTTAATGGCAATGAGTAATACAGATCAAGATATCGTTAATCTAATGAATTACCGTTTTAAACAATCCAAAACATTAGGCAACCATTCAGTTAAAAATTTGTTGTTAACAGCATTATTAGAGCAAAAAGGTGATTTTGCCAGTGCTATTCCTGTATTATCAAAGCTACTAGATATAGACGGGAAAATCTTACCAATTACTGAAGATAACGCCGAATTAGTTGGTATCACAGAAGACGGTAAAACCATTTATGGCGAAACAAGCATAACTAAATGCAAAAAGAAAATCAAAAAAATAAAATATGATAAAGAAGTTAAAGCAAGTCCTGACGTATTAAAAGAAATCGCCGAAGCCGATTTAATCATATTTTCATCTGGAAGTCTACTTACTAGTATTATTCCCAACATTGTTATAAAAGAAGTTGTAACAGCTATAAAAAAGAGCAAAGCTCCTAAACTTTATATTTGCAACTTAGTAACTCAACCAGGAGAAACTGATGATTTCAAAGTAAGCGATCACATAAAAGTATTAGAAGAATATCTTGGAAAAAACACAATTGATATGGTTTTAGCAAATAACAGTAAAATACCTCAAGAATTAGTATTAAAATATGCAACGAAAGAGCAAAAAGACCCCGTAGAATTAGATGAAGAAAATTTAGCCAAAATGCATATTAAAACTATTAAAGACAAAATTTATGCTATTGAAGATGGTATATTAAGACATGATGCGCTTAAAACTGGATATTTAGTATTCTCAGTACTAATGGAGACTGAAAAATGACTTTTACTTCAAGAATTAAAGAAGAAATATCTAAATCAGATGCAAATGAAAACGAAAAAATATGTGAATTATCTGGTTTTATTCGCTTTAGTGCTAGCATTAAAGACAGCATAATTATTACCCTAGAAAATGCCAGTGTAGCCAGAAGAATATATACAGACATAAAAGAAATATTTGGTATTCGTCCCAAAATAACTATTCGCAACCAAAGAAGATTTCGAATTAAGCAAATATATATTTTAGAACTCAAAGAAAAGATGGAACACATAATAGAATTTTTAAATATCATGGATGGAAAGAAAAAAATTTTGCCCAACGAATTTTTTTTGACAAACGAAGAAGAAAAAATAGCCTATTTAAAAGGTACATTTTTAGCAGTTGGTACAATCAATGACCCAGCAACAAGTGGATATCACTTAGAAATCGTTGTTGATATGAATAGAGAAGCAGTTTTTTTGTGTAATCTTTTTAGAGAGTTAAATATTCAAGCTAAACATTTAAAGAGAAATTCTAAATATATGGTATATATTAAAAATGCAGAAGTAATTGGCGATATTATTAAGATGTTTAAAGCTGTCAACTCATATTTTTATTTTGAAGATATTAGAATTTATCGTGACCATAAAAACATGGTAAATAGACTTAATAATTGTGAGATAGCTAATCAAGAAAAAGCTATATCTACGGGTTTAAAACAATTAGACGATATTAAATATTTAAAAGATCAAGATTTATATTCACTCTTAGATGAATCTACCAAAATTGTCTTAGAATATCGTGAAAAGTATCCAGAAAGCTCTCTTAAAGAACTATCGGACATCATTAGTATGGAAACAGATTACAAGATAGGCAAAAGTGGTGTTAATCATCATTTTATTAAAGTAAAAAACTTAATCAAAAAACATAAAGAAAAGGACGAGAATTAAATTTTTCTCGTCCTACTTAAATTAGATTCATTAAAAAATATTTGATCTTGTACTTTTCTTAAATTAAATGCAATCCATTCATTCCAAGTATCTACTGTTGGCTCTAAGGCAATTTTACATATAAAATCCCGATATTCTTTTCGATATGGCATATATGTTTTAGAAAAATATAGGGCAGGTAAAGTAAATGGAACTTGAAATAACTCTCTTGTTACTTCAAACATTTTTATGTGTTGAATTGACCTAGCAACCCTAGTATTTCCGTCTTCAAAAAGTTGTAAAGAAGCCAAAAGTCCATGAACAATAAAAGGTTTTACATACAAAATATCATCATCTGTTTCATGTTGATTATAATAATCACAAAATAAATTTAAAGCCAGCTTGATATCTTGAAAAGCAATTGGTAAAAACTCTACTACAAGTTCTTTATTTTCACAGTAACCAACATACTGTTCATTATTTTGTCTAAATTTAAGTAAAATATCATCTTCATTAGAAGTACCACGCATTAAAATTTCATGTGCTTTATTAAGAATATTAGGATTAAGTGGCTCTTGTAAAACAAATAATCTCTTAATCAAATAATTTATCGCCGTAGAATGATGATTTTCTTGATAAGCTTTTAACCAATCATAATTTTCATGCTCTACAACATGATTATCAATAACCTCGGTATTTCTAAGTCCTTTTAATATTGCCTCTAAATTTGTTTTACTAAATGATTGCAACAAATCCAAATATTCTTGATACAATTCTAAAGTATACTCTAGTTGGCCCTTAACTTTATCTGTTAGAGAAATATCATCAACATAATCAAAAAGACTTATATCAACAATCTTTTTTCGATAGTCACTTAAATTTTGAAGATTAGCTCCTAAAGCCATCAATTCTTTTTTTGTATACGGCACCAAAACCACCTCTTTTTATAGAGGATATCCTATCATATATTAAAAAAGATGTCAAATTATCTCATCAATAAGACCATAACGAAGTGCCTCATCACTACTCATATAATTATCTCTTTCACAATCTTTAATAACTTTTTGTAGGCTCTTACCAGTATTAGACGCTAAAATACGATTAAGCTTCTTTTTAATTTTCAAAATATGTTCAGCTTGAATTTTAATATCAGTCGCTTGACCCTGCGTTCCTCCTAAAACTTGATGTATCATAACCTCAGCATTTTTAAGAGCACATCTCTTTCCCTTAGCTCCACTAGAAAGTAAAAAAGCTCCCATAGATGCTGCCATACCAACTACAATAGTTCTAACATCACTTTTAATAAAATTCATCGTATCATAAATCGCAAGTCCACTTGTAACAGAACCACCAGGACTATTGATATATAAATATATATCATCATGATTAAGTGAATCTAAATATAAAAGCTCACTAACAACAATACTTGCTAAAGAATCATTTATCTCCCCACTAAGAATAATAATTCTATCTTTTAAAAGTCTCGAATATAAATCATAAGCATATTCTTTATTACTACTCTTTTCAATAACTGTTGGTACAATATTCATAAATTTATCACCTATAGTATATATAGTATAAATAGTATTTTTTTATGCAAAAAATATGACAAAACGAAAAAAATATGATAAGATATTATAGAATAGAGGGATAAGTGTGGAGAAAGTAAAAGTATCATTTGAACAAACCCAAATAGAAGTAGATAAAAATACTACATATTATGAAATAAGTAAACAAACTAAATATAAAGATACAGCCCTAGCTATAAAAAAAGATAATGTGTTAATTCCCTTAAATACCAAGGTAATAGAAGATAGCAAATTTGAATTTGTCGATACATCTAAAATTGAGGGAGCTAAAATGTATAAAGCAGCGATTAAATTTATCTTAGAAGTAGCTATCAAAACCCTATTTAAAAATAGTGATATTGAATATTTACATAGTATTCCTGGGGGAATGTTAGGGGAAATAAAATATGATAAAGATTTAACAAATATAGATATTTCTAAAATAAAAGGCGAAATGGCACGTATCATTGATGATGATTTAGAATTTAAAAGATTTAATATCTTAAAAAAAGAAGCCGTAGATTTCTATATAAGAATGAATTATCAAGAAAAAGCAAATAATGTCAAAACTTGTGATGATATTGTAACAATTTATAAATTAAAAGATTTTCTAAATTACTATTATGTACCTATGCCATATAAAACAGGAAATATGAAATTATTTGAACTAAAATATTTAGGTCATAATCGTCTAGTTATTTTATATCCAAGTAATTTAACTGAGGGAAAACTAAAAGAATATGTTCATCACGAAAACATCATTGATGCCTACTATAAAGGAAAAGAATGGTTAAAAAAACTAAATGTTCCCTATGTAAGTGAATTAAACGCTTTAGTTAGTAGTAGAAAAGTAAAAGATTTTATTGAATCATGTGAATTACACTTTACTGATAGTTTAAAAGAAGCATGTGATAAAATTATTAGAAACAATGATAAAAAATTTATTATGATAGCAGGTCCTTCAAGTAGTGGTAAAACAACAACTTCAAGAGTACTAGGTGCTTACTTAAGAAGTAAAGGGTATGATCCAATTTGTATTTCTACTGATGATTATTTTGTAGATAGAGAAAACAATCCTAAAGATGAATTTGGTAATTATGATTTTGAATGTTTAAATGCAATTGATACTAGTAAATTCAATGAAGATTTACTAAACTTATTAAAGGGAGAAGAAATAAATATCCCAACTTTTAACTTTATAACCGGAAAAAGAGAATATCATCATCATGTTATAAAACTAAAAGAAAATAGCATCATATTGATAGAGGGACTTCATTCTCTAAATGATGATTTAACCCCAAGAATACCTGATAGATATAAATATAAGATATACTTAAGTCCCTTTATTCCTCTAAATATTGATCGACATAATTATATATCAACTCTAGATTTAAGACTAATTAGAAGAATTGTAAGAGATAGCAGAACTAGAGGATATAAAGTAAGTGAAGTAATAGAAAAATGGCAAAGTGTACGTAATGGCGAAGAAAAATATATTTTCCCATACACACATCAAGCTGATTTAATTATAAATACGGCTTTACCATATGAATTAGGAGTACTAAAAGTGTATATAGAACCACTTTTACTATCAATTGATACAGATTCTAAGTATTATGAAGAAGCCAGAAGATTATTAAAATTTTTACAAAGTTTTTATACTATTTCCAGTGAATACGTAAGTAAAAATAGTATATTAAGAGAATTTATAGGAGGATATAATGATTAGAGTAGCAATTAACGGATTTGGAAGAATAGGACGTCTTGCATTTCGAAAGATACTTACAACAACAGACTTTGATTTAGTAGCCATCAATGATTTATCATCACCCACAGATTTAGCTTATTTAGCTAAATATGATACAACCCATCGTTCTTTTCATGAAGATTTAATCGAAGCTAGTAACACCGATATTATCATAAACAAACAAAAGAAAATTAAAATATATAATGAAAAAGATCCAGAAAACTTACCATGGAAAGAACTAAATATTGATTTAATCTTAGAATGTAGTGGTAAGTTTACCAAATATGAAGATGCATATAAACATATTAAAGCTGGTGCAAAAAAGGTACTTATTAGTGCTCCATCTAAATCAGAACAAGTAAAAACAATTGTATATGGTGTAAATGATAACATATTAGATGGAAAAGAACAAGTTGTATCAGCAGCTTCTTGTACCACAAACTGTCTTGCTCCCGTCTTAAAAGTATTAAATGATACTATTGGGATTGAAAGAGGTTATATGACTACGATTCATGCTTATACAAATGACCAAGCAACTCTTGATATTGCTCATAAAAAAGGTATTACATCACGTAGAGGTAGAGCTTGTGCAGCCAATATTATTCCTACATCAACAGGAGCAGCCAGTGCTATTGGTAAAGTATTGCCAGAATTAGATGGAAAATTAGAGGGTATTGCCTATCGTGTTCCTGTAACTGATGGTTCTCTAATAGAATTAACGTGTGTTTCTAAAAGAAAAACTAGTATAGATGAAATAAATCATTTATTTGAGGAACACAAAACTGATACTTTAAGTATTACTTATGACCCTATTGTATCAAGTGATATTATCGGTAAAAGTACTTATCTAGTAGATGGATTACTTACAAGTGTAAATGATAATCTAATTAAAGTAACAGCATGGTATGATAATGAATATGGTTATACGTGTAGTATGCTTAAAACTGCTAAGGAAATGTTTAAATAAACCCCCAGTATTTACTTAGTATTTTAACCCATCATTCCGGATTAGCCAAAATCCGACCAATCCGGAATTAACTCCGGATTTGACATAAAAGTTTTTTTATGCTAAAATGATATTGGTGATATTATGAACTATAAAAGAAATATTAAAGATAATTTTCTTATTTACAATCAAGCATTTAAATCAGTATTATTAACAGGACCAAGACAAGTTGGAAAAACAACCTTTTTACTAGATATAAAAGAAAAAGAACGAAAATATGTAACATTAGATGATTTAGAATTAAGAAAAATAGCTCTAGAAAATCCTAAACATTTTATAGAAATATATACTCCCCCAGTTATTATTGATGAAATCCAATATGCTCCGAATTTAATGAGCTATATTAAAATAATATGTGATAATACGAAAGAAAAAGGCTTATACTGGCTTACTGGTTCTCAAAAAATTCAAGTTATGAAAAACGTAAGCGAGACTTTAGCAGGTAGAATGGGCATTTTAGAAATGAATTCTTTTTCATATCGGGAAATAATAAAAAGTGACTATATGATACCAGATTTAAATGATTTAACTAAAAAAGAAGATATACCAAAAACCATTATTTTAAAAAATATTCTAAATGGTGGTATGCCTGGACTAATTCTAGATAATATCAAAAGAAATATATTTTTTAAAAGTTATATAGATTTATACCTAGAAAGAGATATTAGAGAATTAAAACAAATAGAAGATTTAAATGCTTTTTACACTTTTTTAGTCTCTATTGCCTCTAGAGCGTGTCAAGTATTAAACTATGCATCTATTGCTAAAGATTGTGGAAAAGATGAAAAAACTATTAAATCTTGGATAAGTGTATTAGAAGCAACAGACATTATTAAACTTGTTTACCCACTTAGAAAAGAAGAACTAAAAAGAATTACATCTGCTCCTAAAATAATCTTCATGGATAGTGGATTATGTACTTATTTATGTCATATAAATTCAATAACAGCATTAGAGGAATACACAAACTTTGGTTTCTTATTTGAAAATTATGTAATATCAGAACTAATTAAAATGAATAATAATTACAATTTAGAAGAAGAATTTTACTTTTATCGAGATAAAGATGGAAATGAGATTGATTTAATTATTAAAGATTATGATGGTATCTTACATCCTTATGAAATAAAATATAAAAATAAAGTGGATATATCCATGATTTCATCTTTTAAGAAATTAGATTATTTATCAAATATAGGAAAAGGTGGAATTATATATACAGGTATTATACTAAAAAATTTAACTCCTAAACATCAAACTATTCCAATTGGTTCAATAATTAGTTAGATTCCGGATTAGCCAAAATCCGACCAATCCGGAATTAACTCCGGATTAGCCAAAAAGATTAAATCTTCATCAATTCCTTTTGTTTAATCTTTTTATTTACTTTAATTTTCTCTTTATAATTTAATTTACCTACAATATAATCAGCACTAACTTCTGATAACTCACAAAACCCCTTTAAATCAGCTGTAGAAATAGTACGAATACATTCTCATAGTGAGTAACTAAAGGTCTACTAATATTTAGCTTACAAGCAAGTTTATCTTGAGTAATACCTAGTTCTTTTCTAATCTCTTTTAAATGCATTCCCACAAGTTTTAAATCAATTTTCTCTACTTTAATAATCTCTTTATTTATTTCTTCACAAAAACCTAACATATAATCAAAAGAAACACTATATTTATTACATATCTTGTTAATATAGAGAATAGATATACCTGTATATCCATTCTCTATATCAGAAACATAACTCTTAGATATACCTAATATATCTCCAAACTCTTTTTGTGTTAATCCATATCTTAATCTTATATTTCTAGCTCTATCTTTTACAATCGTAATATTTCTAATTTCTTTTTCCAATTTTTACCACCACTACCATTATCATGAAAGAGAAATTAGAATTTAAGAAAAATACGAAAACTGTAACAATTTTTGTGGCTATTCAGTAAAAATGTCCCACTTTTTAATTTTGTTATTCAGTAAAA
>CANUCD010000035.1 GCA_947856335.1 uncultured Bacilli bacterium
TTCATATATCAATTACCTTTGGTAAAAGTTGTAGATAACTTCCTCAACGGCACCATTATAGATGTCGCTCCAAAAATATGGAGCTTTTATTTTATTTGTTGGGAGGTATATTATGTATCGAAAAATTGGGGATTTTAGAAAAATGGATATTCAAGTTATATTAAATGATAAAGAACTTATTTATGAGGGGATTGTAGATGATGCTCCTATCGATATTAAAGAACTTCATTATACGAAAGTAGAACTTGGAAAAGTAACTAAAATATATGTTTACAAAGATTAGAAGTTATTTACTTCTTTTTTTATTCATAAAAAATAAGCTTATAAAAGCTTATTCTTCTTTTTTTGATTTTTTCTTAGGTTTTATTACTTCTACTTCTTTTTCTTCCTTTTCTAGTTGTAAATTTTCTTCTCTTACATCAATTACTTTAGTTCCTGCTAAAATATCATGTAAACCTCTTCCCTCTTTATAAAACAATACCATTAAGAAGAGTATAATCATTAAGATAGTATCAAAATTATAAGCAGTCATGTAAATCTTTAAATATGTACTTTCTTTAAAACATATAGCAATTAAAGTAACAATATTTAGAATGACACCATTTAAAATAAATGCTCTAATAAAGTATTGATACCATTTTACTTTTTTATTTTTATTACCAACAATTCTAATTCCCATGATTCTTTTTCCTAAAGTTTGTCCTTTAGTGAAATATACAAATACACCAAAATATAAGAAGATAATAACAATACTACCAATAGTATAAACATAGCCATTTTTATTTAGTTCATAACTAATTTCTCTTGTTTGTTCACTAAATTCGTTTGTATCTATGTCTCTATCATAATAATCTTGCATAATTTCGTTATATTTTTCTGTTACTTCTATATATTCATCATATTTAGGGTTTATAAATGAAATATATACAAGAGCAGAACTAACTAGGGTAATTAAAAAATAATCAATGATATAAGCAACTATTCTTTTTAAAGCAACATTACTTGTCAATTTTATCAACTCCTAGAAAATATTATAAACTTTTTTAGATTGATTGTAAAGTTATTTAATCATCCTTTTTAGTGTTAAAATAGCATTTTTTTCTATTCTTGATACTTGAGCTTGAGAAATATTTAAAGCTTGAGCTATTTCCATTTGCGTTTTTCCCATTATATATCTTTCTACTAATATTTCTTTTTCTCTTTCTTTTATTTTATTAAGCCCCTTTCTAAGTGATATAAGCATATCTTTATCACTATTTAATTCTTTTTTATCTGCTATTTGATCCATTAAATAAATGGTATCTCCTCCATCATTATAAATGGGTTCAAAAATACTCATTGGTTCTTTCAAACTATCTAGAGCTTGGGCTATTTTATATTCTTCAATATTTAGATTTTTAGCTATGTCATAATTTGTTGGTTCATAACCGTGTTCATTAAAATATATTTCTTTGTATTTTAATATTTGATAAGCTAAATCTTTAATAGAACGACTAATCCGAATACTATTATTATCTCTTATATATCTTCTTATTTCTCCAAGTATTAGTGGTACAGCATAAGTAGATAGTTTTAAATTATATGATAAATCAAAATTGTCTATCGCTTTAATTAAACCAATTACCCCAACTTGAAATAAATCATCCATATTATAATTACCTTTATTAAAGTTTCTTAAAATACTTAATACTAGTTTTAGATTACCGTTAATTAGTTCTTCTTTAGCCATTAGGTCTCCATTATGATATCTTAAAAATAAAGCTTCCATTTCCTTGCTTGTTAATACTTTTAAATTACTAGTGTTAATACCTGTAATATCTACTTTATATCTTGCCAAAATAAAAACTCCTTTCCTTTTATTTATGGGAAAGAAGATATTTTTTTATTCATCTTTATTATTTAAAGTATCTATTAAAATATCACTTAAGAGTTTATTACCTGCATCATTTAAATGAATTTTATCAAATAGCATATATTCAGGATTGTCTTTTATTTGGTTATATAAATCAATTATAACTACATTTTCGTTTTCAATATTAGATATTTTTTCTAATGTTTCTTTGTCTTTTGCTAAAATATAGACTTGTTTATCTATAAGTATATCTAGAAGTTTAGTATATTCTTCTTCTGTTAACTTTGTACTTCCAAAGGCAAGAACTACTTTTTTGCCTAAACTATGATTACTTATCCCCTCTTCTAACATAGTTTTTAGATTATCATAAGTAAAAAAATCTTTGAATACAAACTTAGTATTATCTACTTTTTTAGAAATATTATCAGCAACATTTATTAAAATATCATCACTATAAAATGTAATTTTATTTTCTTCAAAACTAGAAATTATATCATTTTTCTTTTTAGTATATTCTTCTAAATAGAAATTATAAATTGCTTCATATATTGCTTTTGTATAGGCTTTTTTACCATCTTCAGTTAAATGAATACCATCAGCATAAAAATAGTTTCTATGTCCATAAGAAATATTTTCCCAGTCAATTATATGAACATTCTCGTGCTTAGTTGCAAAATCATTTAGCTTTTCATTTACAAATACATTATTATCATTTGTTACATTAACCCAAAATATTTCTCTATTCTCACTTGCATTTAAAATATCTAGTTTACAAGATTCTGAACAATCCCCATTTGTTCCTAAATGAATAATAATAGGATTACCAAGCATATCATTTTCTTTTAAATTATTTAACATTTTTTCAACGACCCAAGCTGTTCTTGAAATTTTGGCATCAAAATAACCATTAGAAAATTGCTTATATAAGTTAGGAAGTGCTCCAAGCATAACTGAGTCTCCTATTCCCACTACTGGAAGAGTTGTTATCTTTTCATCTAAATTATTTAATAGTTCATCAATTTCTTCAAGACTACTTGCAAACTCTTTTTGTTCTTCTTTAATTATTTCGGCATATTCTTTTTGTTTTTCTTCCATCATTATTTCGTTTTTTTCTAACTGTTCTTCTAATTCCTTAATTCTGATAGCTATTTCTTTGGAGTCTTCGAACTTTTTGATTCCAAATGAAGAAATAATTATGATAAAGATACATAAAATTATTCTAAGCCATATTACTTTGTTTCCTTTTTTGATATTTAAAGCAAATTTTAAAGTGATAGAGGCAAATATAGTTATTAGAACAATACATAATATTTTTAAGAATGAATTTAATTCTATATATTGAAATAAGAAAATAACTGGATATTGAAATAAATATATTTCATAACTAATACTTGATAAATATTTAATTATTTTATCTTTAAGTGTATAATTATCCTTTTTTATTATACTAGCATAATCTAGTAATCTTACAGTAATTAAAGTAGTAGCAAGCATACTAATAGCAAAATAACTAGATGAAGAATCAACAAATACGGACATTAAAATAAGTATGCTTACATAAATAAAGAAAATAATTTTTGTCCAAACTTTATTTTTCATGAATGAACACATAAATGGTTTATAGTAATGATGAATAAAACATACTAGTAAACCTGCAAAAATTGAAAATGCTCTACTAAAAGTGTCATAATACGTATTCATCATATTGCCGTTTAAACTATTATAATAAAAATATATACTAAAACCAAGTGTTAATAAAGCAAGTAGTATACATGGAATGATTTTTTTTACTTTATCACCAATTTTTTTTAAAAAGATAAATATAAAAGGAAATATTAAATAAAATTGGAAAAGAATTGAAATATACCATAAATGCATAAAAGGAGAATCTATTTGTTTAGTAAAATAATCTAAATTAGCTTGTAATTGCCAATAATTATTATATCCTAATAATACTGATGAGGTTTCTCCTCTTATATTAACCCAGTAAACATCTTGGAAAAAAGATACAGCAAAAATTGTTATAAAAACAAATAATAATAAGGGTAAATATATTTTTAATACTTTATTACGATAATAAGATAAAATAGAAAATTTTTCTTCTTTAAAAGCAGAATAGCAAGCAAGATATCCACTTAAAACAAAGAAGATAGAAACTGCTAAATATCCACCCTTTAATAATCCTAAATGATATAAAAATACTTGAATACACGCTAAAATTCTTATATAATCAATTAAAACTAAATACTTCTTACTTCTCACCTCTATCAACGCCTTATTATTTATATTCATATCGATTATAGCACATTAACAAAAAAGTGTAAATTAACTTAATATTACTTTACACTTTTATTAGATATATAAAGGGTTTATATCAATTTCTAAAAATACTTTTTTGTTTGTAGCATAAATATTATCTAATTCTTTTAATATTTCTTTTAATTTTTTATCTTTTTTATACTTAATAGTTATACCAAAACGATATATATTATTACGTTTAAAATTAGATGCTACAGATGGACCTAGAATGATGATTTCTTTATCTAATTTTGTTTCTAAATATTTTTTTATGTTGTCTATTTCTATACTTGCTTCTTTGTAATTTCCACTTCCTACTTTAATACTTGCTATATAATAGTATGGTGGATATTTTAGGATTTTACGAATTTGCATTTCTTTTTGATAAAAAGTATCATAATCATGATTTTTTACGGCTTTTATGGTTTCATTATCAGGATTAAATGTTTCTATTATAACACTTCCTGGTATTTTACTTCTTCCTGCTCTACCTGCAACTTGATCTAATAAACTAAATGTTCTTTCACTACTGCGAAAATCTGGGATATTTAAAGATGCATCTGCTTTTAAAACACCTACTAAAGTACATTTAGGAAAATCAAGACCTTTACTAATCATTTGCGTTCCAATTAGAATATTATATTCTTCATTTTTAAAAGCAGTTAAAATTTTTTCGTGAGCTCCTTTTTTACTTGTTGTGTCTTTATCCATTCTAATTACTTTAGCATTTGGGTATTTCTCTTTTATAATAGTTTCTAATTTTTCTGTACCTAAACCTAAATAATTTAGTGATTTTTCATGACATTTAGGGCATAAATCATCTTTTATTTTGGTGTAGCCACAATAATGACAACGAAGCATATTAGAGCTTTTATGATAAGTAAGAGTTATCTCACAATTAGGGCATTTATAAGTAAAACCACAGTTTCTACAACTAATAAAAGTAGAATATCCTCTTCTATTTAATAAAAGTATTGCTTGTTCTTGTCTTTTTAAACAAGTTTTAATCTTTTCATCTAATAATTCGCTTATAATAAAATTTCTTTTTTCTAATTCTTCTTTCATATCTACAATAAATACTTCTGGGAGAGGCATATTATTGGCTCTTTTTCTAAGATGAAGTAATTCATAAACGCCTTTAGTAGCTCGTGCCATTGATTCTAAAGATGGAGTTGCACTTCCTAAAATGAGAGGGCAATTATGATATTTGCTTCTAAATAAGGCTATATCTCTTGCATGGTATCTAGGTGTAGTATCTTGCTTATATGTATCACTTTGTTCTTCATCTATAATAATAATACCTATATTATTTAGGGGAGCAAAAACTGCACTACGTGTACCAATAACTACATTTACTTCTCCTTTTAATATTTTTACGTATTCATCATATTTTTCTTTATCTGATAAACCACTATGTAAAATAGCAACATTTTTTTTAAAATACGCTTTAAATATACTAATCATTTGCTGAGTTAAACTAATTTCGGGAACTAGCATTAAGGCTTGTTTTTCTTTTTTTAAGGTCTCTTGTATCAGTTTTAAGTATACATTAGTTTTGCCACTTCCTGTTACACCATAAAGTAAAAAAGTTTTTGCTTCTAAAAAGGAAAGATAAATTTTACTTAAGGCAGCTAATTGTTCTTCATTTAATAAAATATCTTTACTTTCTATACTCGTATCTACTTTATTTTCATGAACTTTTTTAATTTCTTTTACAAAACCTAATTTTTTTAAATCTCTTAGAGCTACACTATTACAATTTTTTTTGTTTAATTCGCCCTTATTTAACAGAATATTTAATAATTCTATCTTATGACTTGGTCTATGCATTTTAATATAGTTTATTACTTCATTTTTATTCTTATCTAAAACAATTATATAATCATAGTTTTTGTAATCTCTTTTTTGTTCTTTTATTTTAAGAGCACTAGGAAGCATAGCTTGATAAGCACTAATTAGCGTACAAAGAGTTAAATTTTGCATTTCTTTTCCTAATAATAATAACTCTTTATTTAAAATTAAATATTCATCAACTATACTTTTAATTTCTTTTAATTCATAGTTTTCATGATATTCATTAGTTATTTTAAGAACAATGGCATAAACAAAACGATTATTAAAAGGAACTAGCACTTTCATTCCAACTTGAAGTTTGTCTTTTAAATTAAAAGGAACTTGATATGTAAAAGCTTTATCAAGTGATTTTATGGGATATTCAATAACACAGTATGCATACATATATATTCCTCCTATATTTGAAAGAAGACTATATTTAGCACTAATACAAACTATTAAGTCCCCTTTCTTTTTTCTTGGTTGTTCCTCCTTCTATATCATAACAATCATTGATAATAAAAAAAGCATTTTTATCTAGTTCTAATATTATTTCTTTAAACATATAATAATCACGATTAGGAACAACACATAATAATACATCTCTTTTTTTATTTGTATATCCACCCTCAGCTTTTATTCTTGTAACTCCAAGTTTTAAATCATCAATTATAACTTTTTCTATTTCATCTAACTTACTACTGTTAATAATAAACATTTTGCTTTCTGATATACCAATAACCATTTTATCTACTATTAAACTTGAGACATATAAAATAATGATACCATATACTACTTTAGGGACTCCAAAGACAATACCACCAAATAAAATAATAAAGACATTACTTAAGATAGCAGCTTTCCCCTCAGGCATATGTAAGTATTTACAAAGTATTTGCATAATTATATCACTGCCCCCTGTTGTATATTCCATTTTATATACAATTCCATAAGCAATACCATATAAAATACTTGTAAATACAACGGTTGTAATTATATCATCAAAGATGAATTTTTCAGCTAAAAGTTCTCCTAATGGGGCTGTAAAAGTAATCATAATTGGGTATAATATACTGCCAAAAATACTATTTACAGTCTTATCTTTTCCTAGGAAAATAAAACTAATTCCTATTAAGAAAATTGCACTTGCATAAATAAATATTTGATCATTCCATCCAAATAAATCATTAAAAATAATTGCTAAACTAGATGTTCCTCCCACAATTAAATCATTGGGTTTTAAAAACATATTATAATTTAACCCTAATAAAAATGTTCCTAAAAGTAAAAATACAAGTCTAGGTATTTTATTTTTATCTAGTACTTTCTTTAATATTTTTGGTATATCCATATTATCCCTATCTTTCTAATAAAATAATAGCGATTATTCTTATAAAAGTCAAGTATAATACTACCAATAGCGATTAAATAAAGTAATGTCTATATCAAATTGTTCTTTTATAAATCCACATTTAGCTTCCACTAAACCAGATTCATTTACCACACAAGTATTTTTTTCAGTATAAATAAAATCTATAATAACAAAAACAACTAAAATAATAATAATGCCAATAAATATATCTTTCATAATACCACCAAATAGATAATAATTTAATTTTTTATAAAAGTCAACATAAATATAATATCATATTCATATAGTAAATTGAGGTGTTTAAATGAATGGTAATTTTTTTGGAAATCCTACTTTTCCAACTAATAATACCAATACTGTTAGTAGTCCTCCTGCTAATTATAGTTATATGGAAACTTTTCCTAATGAACAAAGTTATATCGAAAATATTTTAAGACTTAACAAGGGTAAAAAAGTAAAAGCATATTTTTCTTATCCCGATTCAACTGAGTGGAGAGATAAAATATATGAGGGAATTATTGAAGAAGCTGGGAAAGATCATTTAATTATGAGTGATCCTAAGACAGGAGATTGGTATTTACTTAGAATGATTTATCTTAATTATGTTACTTTTGAAGAAAAAATTAACTATAATCATATTTATTCCGATAAAACACTTTAAAGAGTGTTTTTTTCTAAGAGAAAAATATATTCATTAAAATATTTCTTTTCTTCTTTTAAAATAGAAGATTTACCATGACCTGGATATATTAAAGTATCATCTGGATAAGTTTGTATTTTTTTTAGACTTTCTATCATATCTTTGGGGTTAGATGATTCAAGGTCGCATCTGCCAATTGTATGATAAAAAAGGAAATCACCCGTAAACATAATTTTTTCGTCTTTGAAATAAAATGTAAGAGAATCACTGGCATGACCTGGAGTTTTTATTATTTCATAAGAAAAGGTTTTTCTTAGAAAAGTATTATGTTTGATGTGATAGTAATTTTCTAATTCATCTAAAGCTAGAATATGATCCCAATGATGATGAGTTACTAATATTTCTTCTACTAAATAACCTTGACATGCATCAATAATTTTTTTAGCATTATCTGCTGGATCAATAATTAAACATTTATTATCCTTTTTTAAAATATAACAATTATTATCTAGTCTTCCTAGTATTAAATGTTTTAAATTCATAATTATCACCATGAATATCATAGCAGAAAAATAAATATCTAGCAATTATTTTTAGAAAAGGCTTTTAAATTTTTTAAAAACTTGTTATAATTTTAATGGTGAAGAATATGCTTGGATTATCAATATTTTTAATTATACTTATTATTGCTTGTTTAATAGGAATATATTATGCTATATCTTTTAATACATTAAATGATTTAAAGACAAAAATACATGAAGCAGAAGTAATTATTGATGAAGCTTTAAGGATGAAGTATGATACTTTAATGCGAGTTAGTAATCATATAAGAAAACATATGGAAAGTAATAAAAATTATTTTAAAGAATATGAAAAATTAAATAATAGTAATATTACAAATTTTGAGGTGGATAGAAAACTTAATGAGGGGTATACTCTTATACTTAAAATGATTGATGATTTAAAATTAAATGATGATAAACAAATAAATGAAGAAATTGATAGTATTTCAGATATAGATACAATTTGTTTTATGGGAACA
>CANUCD010000036.1 GCA_947856335.1 uncultured Bacilli bacterium
TAAATTATCAAATATTTCTTTATTGTAAGCTCCAGCATTACCAACAATACTACCTCCAACTGTTCCTGGAATATTTATTGCCCATTCAAGATCAGTTAAATCATGATCAATAGCAAAGCAAGATAAAACAGGCATCATCACTCCTGCCTCAACAACAATAATATTTTTATCTATACTAATCTTTTTTAAACCATCAAGTTTAATAACAACACCATCAAAATAATCATCAATAACTATATTAGAGCCTGCTCCCAAAATAAAATATTTAATATTTTCTTCCTTTAAATATTTTAATAATTTAATTAACCCATCCACAGTATCTACTTTAGCTAAATTTTTAGCAGTTCCCTCTAATTTATAAGTATTTAGATTTTTTAAAGAAGCATTATCTTTGATGCTTACTCCCTCTATTTGTTTCATTTTAGTAACTCCTTTATTTCTTTTACAATTAGTTCACTACTATTTGTCTTACCAAGATTTTTTAAATTCATCTTCATAATTTCATATTGCTTTTTATCACCAAATAACTCATTAACCATAGAAAAAAGTGTATTCCCATCTAATTTATCTTCTTCAAGCATAAGACCTGCATTATTTTTAACAATTTCTAAAGCATTATAAAATTGATGATTACCTGCAACATAAGGACTAGGTATAAATATAGCAGGTAAATTTAAAGCCAAAATTTCACTCATTGTAGAAGCTCCAGCACGAGTTATAATTAAATCACAATTACGCATAAGTCCTGCTAAATTATCTAAATATGGCATTACTTTTATATTACTACCAAAACGACTATTTTTTACAAATTCATCATAATGAGATTTCCCTGTTATATATAATACTTGATAATCACTTTTTTTACTAAGTCTTAAAAACTCTTTCATTTTTTCATTGATTGATGAACTACCTAGTGAACCAGCAACTACAATTACTAACTTTTTCTTATTATCTAAAGTAATATCACTAGGTTTAATTTCTTTTGTTGTTAAAGCATTTTCTCCACATGGATTACCTGAATAAATAACTTTTTTAGCTTTAGGAAATTTTTTCATAGTAGATAAAAATGACACTGCTACTAAGTCAGCTTTATTAGATAAAAATTTATTTGTTTTACCAACAATACTATTTTGTTCATGCAAAAATGTTTTAATTCCCAATTTTTTAGCAGCCAATATTACTGGTAAAGTAACATATCCTCCAAATCCTAAAACAATATCAGGCTTATATTCTTGCATAATTTTTTTACACTTTTGATAACTTTTTAATACTAAAAAGACATTCTTAAAATCAACTAATATATTTTTACTAAGCCCATATATATCAAGACCTATAAATTCAATATTTCTTTGAGGAATAATTTCACTTTCCATTCTATTCTTTGTCCCAATATATAAAACTTCTAAATCTTTTGTTTCTTTCTTAAGTTTCTCTAGTACTGCTAAGGCTGGATAGATATGTCCACCAGTTCCACCAGCACTCACAATGACTTTCATAAACTCACCTCTTATTTAATTATACTATAAATTTAGGAAAAAACTATCTTTTTTTCGCTTTTATGCGATTTATAAGAGAAAAAAGCTAATTATGAAAAGAGAAAATATTTAATTTCTACATCATTTTTATACGATATATGTAAAAAATATCATGTATCAAGTGATTATCTTCTAGGTAAAATAGATAAACCCAAATATTTAAAATAAATGGGTTTTTATTTTTATGTTTTCTTTTGTCGAACACTTTTTCTTGATTTTCTTTAGTTTCTAATAGATAATAAATATTACATCTAGGGAGTATTTAATGAAATTAGAAGTTTTAGGATATGAATTAGATAAAGAACAATTAAAAGCTGCCTTAAAAAATGATATCAATACCATGATTATTGCAGGTGCTGGGACAGGAAAAAGTACTACCATGGTTGGCAAAATTAAATATTTAGTTCTTTATAAACAAATTCCTTTAGAAAACATTTTATGTATTACTTTTACAAATGCTGCAGCTAAAAGTTTAGAAGAAAAAATAAAAAGAGAGCTTAATCAAACAAATAAAGTTTATACTTTCCACAAACTTTCTTTAGAAATATTAAAAGAACATAATATAAATTATAAAATAGCAGAAGAAAATCTTTTAGAATATCTAATAGAAGAAATATTTGCATCTACAAATCATACTTATTTTAAACATCTATTTTTAGATAAAAATTATAAACAAAAAATAGAATTTCAAAATTATAAAAATGTTATAGCTCGCTTTATTCGTCTATATATAACTAGTTACTATGATATTACTTATTTTGATAATATTTTTAAAAAAGCAAAAAAGAAAGATTTACCTATGTTAAAAATAATAAAGAAACTTTATGAAATGTATTTATTAGAAAAAAAATCTAGTGGTATTATAGACTTTGATGATATGATATATATGGCAACTAAGTTAGTTCATGAAAAAGGTATAACTAAAAAATATCAATATATTATCATCGATGAATATCAAGATACATCACAAGTACGTGAAAGACTAATACAAGCAATTTATCAAAAAACAAAAGCATATATTACTGTCGTTGGTGATGATTTTCAATCAATTTATCGTTTTTCTGGCTGTGATCTAAATAGTTTTTTAAACTTTAAAAAACATTTTAATCCTACCAAAGAATTATATATTACTAATACTTATCGTAATAGTAAAGAACTTATTCGTATTGCTGGAGATTTCATTATGAAAAACCCAAGACAAATAAAGAAAAAACTTAAATCTAACAAAAGTATATCTAAACCAATTATTATATGCTTCTATAAAGATATAAAAAATGATTTTTATAAATTATTAACAAGAATAGATACTTCTAATTTAATGATTTTAGGAAGAAATAATTTAGATATATATACTGTTTTAAATCAAAAACTAAAAATTAAAAACAATCAAATTATTTATCCCAATGCAAACATTTATTATAAAACTATTCATAAAGCCAAAGGATTAGAAGAAAATAATGTTTTAATTATCAATTTAACAAATGACTACAATTCTCTTCCCTCTAAAATAAAAGATGAAAAAATATTAAAATATGTTATTAAACACTATGATATATATCCATATGAAGAAGAAAGAAGACTTTTCTATGTAGCCATAACTCGTACTAAAAATATATGTTATTTATTTGTACCTAAAAATAATCCCTCCATTTTTGTTCTAGAACTTAAAAAAAATTATAAAGAATATATCTCTATAATAAATCTTTAAACTCATTAGACTCTTCTTTAGCCTTTATTTTTATCACTTCATGATTCTTAATAGCATGATAAATCATTTCTTCATATGGAATTATCTTTTCATACTCACGACATTTTTCTTTTAATGGGTTAATAACAGGATGTTTAGGCACAAAAATTGTACAACAATCTTCAAAAGGTAAAATACTTGTTTCATAAGTATCAATTTTTTTAGCTAAATCAATAATATCTAATTTATCAAAACAAGCAAGAGGTCTGATTACTGGCATACTAACGACTTCCCCAATAGCATTCATACTCGTTAATGTTTGACTAGCTACTTGCCCGATTGATTCACCATTAACTAGTATTTTGGCATTTCTCTTACTAGCAATAATAGCGCTTATTCGATACATCATTCGTCTCATAATCGTAATTAAATAATCATGAGGAATATTTTTATAAATTTCTTCTTGAATTTCCGTAAAATTTATAATATGTAAAACAAGTTCATTATTATACTTAGCTAATTTTTTAGCTAAACTAATTACTTTATTTTTAGCTTCAATACTTGTATGAGGAGGACTTTCAAAATAAATAGCTTCTATTTTAACCCCTCTTTTCATTGCAAGATAACCTGCAACAGGCGAATCTATTCCCCCACTAAGCATCAATAATCCCTTTCCAAGTGTACCAACAGGATATCCTCCAATTCCTTTTATAGCATCAAAATAAACTAAAGTATTATTTAGCCTATATTCAACATACACCACAATATCAGGTTTATGAACATCTACTTTTATATTAGCAATATTTTTTAGAATATAAGCTCCTAAATTCTTACTTAATTCTACACTTGTTGTATTTAATTTTTTATTAGTTCTTTTACTTTCTACTTTAAAAGTTTTAAACTCTTTTTCTTTTAAAAGCATTATTACTTCTTTTTTTACTTCCTCAATATCAGTAGAATCAATAACTACTCCAACATTGATTTCATGTATTCCAAAAACATTTTTCAATCTTGCTAGTACTTCATCAAAATTATTCTTTGTATAAATAAACATTCTTCCTAAATCATAAGTTACTTGAACATCTAAATCATCTAAAACAAATAATATATTTTCTTTTAATTTTTTTAAGAAAAAATTTATATTATCTTTTTTAGTAGATAACTCTCCATATTTAATAAATATTACTTTTTCCATAAACATCACAAAATTATTATACTTAAAATTTCAATTTTTGTAAATTAAAAACTCCATCAATGATGAAGTCCACTTAATTTACAATATATTTGATCAAAATAATAAATAAACTTATTTATTTCGTCAGTTGTTGTTAAATGAGAAAGACTAATTCTTAAAGTAGAAGAAGCTCGTACTTGATCATTATAAACAGCCATAACACTACTAGATAAAGTAGCACTAGAACAAGCTGTATTTGAGCTTACATATATTTCATATTCTTCTAATGCGTGCAAAAATGTTTCAGCTTTAATATTTCTTAAACTAATATTTAAAATATGAGGAATACTATACTTTGTTTTATTTATCATAACGCCATTATATTTCTTTAAAGCTACAACTATTTTTTCATTTAATCTTTCAATAAATCTTTCCCTTTTCTCAATATCAGTAGTTGCTAATCTCAAAGCCTTAGAAAAAGCAACTATTAAGGGCACTGCTGGTGTTCCAGGATTTAACAAATTATTTTTTCCAGAGCCATATAATATTGGCGATATTTCGACATTACTATTTTTATATAAAAGTCCTATTCCCTTAGGACCATATATTTTATGCGCTGTAAAAGTTGCTAAATCAACATCATGCATACTAATAGACACTTTTCCAATAGCTTGCGTCATATCTGAATGAAAGATAGTTTGAGAATTTTCTTTTTTAATAATCTGACGTATCATCTTAAGAGGTTGTCTAATTCCCAGTTCACTATTTACGGCACAAATACTTACTAAAATAGTATCATCACGAATCAATTCTTTTAAATTATCAAAATCAATCAACCCATCTTCATCATTATTAACATAACTAATTTCAAAACCAAGTGTCTCTAAATAATTACATATTTGATATATAGATGGATGCTCTAATTTAGAAGTAATAATATGTTTCCCTTTTTTATGATAATGCATAGCTACGCCTATTAAAGCCATATTATTAGACATAGTTGCTCCACCTGTATAAGTAATTTCCTTTTCATTAACATTTAAAATTTCTGCTATTTGTTTAGTAGCACTATTCATTAAATTTTTAGCTTTTACCCCTAGTTCATGAAGAGAATTAGGATTACCAAAAAAATCTTTACTTGTCTTATTATATGTATCTAGTACTTCAAAACCTGTTGGAGTCGTTGCACTATAATCTAAATATATCATCTTAGTCACCTCTTTTAATTATACAAAAAAATATGGGGATATGCTATAAAAATTTATAAATTTATAATTAAATTTTATAATTTGTCCCTTCTTTAGCATTTATGATATCTAAACAATGACGCATAATATCTTTTCTACCTCTTTTAGATAAAACTTGAACTAAATCAAAACCAGGTCTTCTATTACCTTCAATAAACGTTGCTCCCTCTTCAGTAACAGCAACATCCCAACCAACAACATGAATATTTTTATTCACTTTAGAAGCTTCTAAAACCATTTTCTTTACTTTATCCCAATTAGGTATTTGAAATCCATCAAACTTTACTTTACTTGTTGGATGTTCATCAAAATATTCTAATTCTTTATTAAAAGCTTTGCCAACTAACTTTCCCGTTTCTAAATCAATTAAACAACCCATTCCTCCTTGATGAAAATTATCTACACTTGAAGTACCATTTCCAATCCTAATTGCAGCAAATAAAATCTCACTCTTACCATTATACGAAAAAGTCATTATTCTAAGCGTATTAACACTTTTAGAACATAACTTACTAATTTCTGGATGTTGTATTACATATTCTTCTAAAAATAATTTTTCACTCTTTAATTTATTATAAAAAAGATCTATATCTCCAATATCTTCTGAAGTCATCTTTTTTACTCCAGACCCACCTAAACCATCATTTGGCTTTATCATAAAACATTTATGTTTATTTAAAAATAACTTGAGTTCTTCTAAAGTACCATCAGCAAAAAAATCTCTTTTAATATATTTCTTAAAATTTCTTAAAAAATTAGGTTTAATAGTAAAAAATGTTTTATACTTAGCAGGACTTACAATTTCATAAAACTTATCTTGATCTTTAATAGATACATATTCTAATATTTCCTTTTTACTTTTATTATATAATTCATAATTTAAATAATCACTATATCCACATCCAATTAAACGAAAACAATTTAAAAATTTTAACTTTAACTTTAGTGAACTACAGTTTTCTTTTTGAGCAATTTTCTTCATTTTTTGATTAAATACTTTTAAATTCCCCTTTAATGCATAACGAATAATACTCATTTTTCCACCTCATTTATCATTTTTTCATAAATTTTTATTGATTTAGCTATAACATTTTGATAATTATACTTACTAGCAATATCTCTTAAATCTTGAATCTGATAAGAATCTATTTTATTATATACATCAATTATAGCAAGAGCAAGCGCATGAATATCTCCTACTTCTACTAGTTTTCCACATTTATCAGTAATATATTCCTCTGGTCCTAAACACTTTGTTGATACAACTGGCAATCCACTAGCAAGTGCTTCTATTGCTGGTATACAAAAAGTTTCTCTAACACTTGCTATTGCAAAAATATTATGTTGATTTAAAATCTTTATAATTTCTTCTTTTGATTTTCTGCCAACAAAATCAACATAAGAAACTAACTTTAATTCATGACATTTATTTTGATAAAACTCTTTTAAATAACCATCACCAATAATTGTAAGCTTCACATCTTTTATTCTTTTTTCATTGATAATAATATTTAATGCTGCAAGTAAATCTTCAATCCTTTTTCCCTTTCTAAAAGCACATATACTAACAATTCTTAAACCTTTTATTTTTTTTCTTGGTAGATTAAACTTATCAGTATCTACTAAATTAGGAATAACATCCATTTTAGTAATATAACTTGGTAAATCTTGAAGCATAAACTTACTTACAGTTGTAAAATAATTATCTTCTAAAGCATATTTAGTATATTTAACATATGGTTCTTTAAAGAAATCTCTAAAATAAGAAGCATGTTCTGTTACAACAACAGGAATTTTATATTTCTTACCAATAAAAGATACAGCATAACCAGCTGGTATAGTTACCTGAGCGTGTAATATATCAGGCTTAGGATTATTTTTCAAATATTTTTTAAAAGCCTTTTCTAAAGCTTTTGTATATAGTTTCATTTGTAAATGAAAGCTAATTTTCTCAACATTTAACATTCTTTTCACATATGTTTTATATCCCTTTTCTTGTATTACATAACTTTTTTTCATGAAAAGATATTTTAAAGGATTATTTAATCTCTCTCTTTCAATAAATAACATATTTACTTTTATATTCTTTTTTACTAAAGCCTCACAATACTCCTTATGATATACTCCCATAAGCATATCTTTTCCATTAGGATACCATGAGGGTACTACTAAAACATTCATATATTCCACCATTTAAAGTATAACAAAATTATCTATACTTTACAATTAAAAAATAATTTATATTTTCTATTACCCATCTAATCTTTAAACAATTTATTTATTATTTTTTTAGAAAATTCATCAATAACAAACATTAACAATACTATCAAAAAACAATATACACCTTGAATTATAGATAAACTATTTATTTTAAAAATGCTTTTTAATGGAGTTATAAATATTATTATTTGAAATATCATTAAAAAGAATATTCCCCTATTTAAATAATGATTATTAAAAATATTTTTATTTGTCATACTATTTTTTAAATTTTTGCAAGAAAAAGCATAAATAGTTTCTAACAATATTAAAGTTAAAAATGCCATAGTATTAGCAATTTCAATATTATATATTTTTAAATTAACAAAATATACTAGTATTACTGCAATAGTTTTTAAAATGGCGGATACACCAATTTTAGCAATTAAAAAAGGGGTAAAGAAAGTATTACTGCTCTTTCTAACTTCACGTTTCATAATATCTTTATCGCTTTTTTCGAAAGCCAAAGATATAGCAGGTATAGAATCAGTAATCAAATTTACATATAATAGCTGAATAGGCAAAAATATCTCAATTCCAAATAACATTCCAATAAATACAATTAAAATTTCAGCAATATTACCAGCTATAAGATACACCAAAATATTTCTAATATTATCATATATTCTTCTACCTTCTTCAACAGCAACGACAATAGTCGAAAAACTATCATCAGAAATAATAATATCTGAAACATTTTTAGACACTTCTGTTCCACTAATTCCCATTCCTACCCCAACATCAGCACACTTCAAAGCTGGAGCATCATTGACCCCATCTCCCGTCATAGCAACGATTTTACCATTTTTCTTCCAAGCATTTACTATTGCCATTTTATTTAATGGACTAACTCTTGCATAGACAGAATAATTAGGCACTTTTTTTACTAAATCTTGTTCACTTATTTTGTCCAAATATTCTCCAGTAATAGCTTCTTCAACCTTATTTAATATACCTATTTCTTTTGCAATAGACACTGCTGTATCTAAGC
>CANUCD010000037.1 GCA_947856335.1 uncultured Bacilli bacterium
GTATATCAAAATATTTTAATTTACATAAAGATTTAACAAGTTTATTTATAAAATTAGAAAGTAATTTAATATTTCCTAAAATCAAGAAAATTATAAATACAATCATCGATGGTAATATTTTATAAATATCATTTGTTAAGTCAACCAAATTGAAATGATTTAATGATGACAAGATTAACATTGTTAAAAAATCTAAAATAATTCCACAGCACCATATGATTAAAGTATAATACACTAGTGATTTAAACGTTTTAGATTCCATAGTATAAAACAAAATTGGATAGTACATAAAAAAGATGATATTGCTGATGACTGGGACGGAAAAATATTTAACTAAAGTAATTATTACAACTCCAATTATGAAAACTAAAATACTTGTAAATTTAATTTTATAACAATTGGTAAATTTATAATATAAATATGTTATTCCAAAAGTAGATATTAAACTAACTATCGTGTAGATTATTAGTTTCATCATTTATCCATCAACTTCTTATTCATCTTAGATAACATATAAACTTTTAAACCATTATCTAAGATAAAATATCCCTCTTTATAATTTTTTACTTGTATATGATCTTTATTTACAATACAAGATCTATGACATTGAACAAATCTATCATCTAAGTATTGTGGTATTTCTTTAATTGGCATATTTAGTTTATATTCATTTGTAGTAGTTACTATAACAAGTTTTCTTTCTTCTGTATCTCTATAAATATACAATATTAAACGATAGTAAATTTTAAAATCAACATTATTATTAGCTTTATATATAAACATTTTATTATCAAAATTTCTTTTTAATATTGCTCTTAAGTCTTTTTTAAATCTTTTATCAAAATCATGAAATTTCTCGATAAAATCAAATACTTCATTCACATTTCTATGAGCACTTTCAAACATCTTATCATGATTGGTAATAAAAATAATCTCACTTTCCCAATCAGCATTTCTTATCATTTTAGCAATACTAATTCCACTCATTTTATTAGCAAGCTCAATATCTAAAACATAGACTTTATGTTCATCTATATTCATAATCTCTTTCTTTAGTTCAGAAGTAACTTTAGAAAACTTAAGAATAATTGCATCTTTTGTTACTTCATGAATTAAAGAACTTACATGTAATATCTCTTTTTCATCATCATCCACGATAATAAATTTTGTCATTTTCCTTATCCTCCAAACATATTAAAAGGTAACTTGTTATGCCCAGTTTACCTACAGTAATTATATTATAAAATAAAAATATTGTCAAAAAAAATATGATGTTAGACACCATATTTCTTTACTTTCAGTAAACAATTTATAATGTAATTTTGATAGTCATCTATATAGTAAATTGGTATATCTTTATTATTTATTTTAGGTATTATTTCATTGCTGCCAAATAACACAATTTTACTGTTAAAATATTTTTTAAAATTGGTTAATAATTGGGGTATATCTTTAAAATAGAACATATCTAAGATAACTGGTTTATCTAAATATAGTAAAATATAATCTTTAAATATTGCTATGTATGTTGAGTTATCAAAAAATAAGTCTTTGATGTTGATAAATTTTATTTTAGTAAATCCTAGTTCTGTAAAAATATAATCTAAGAAAAAAAGATAACTTTCTTGCATACTGATATCTTTTACTATTTGTATGCTTGTACCTAAAATCTTTGTTTTTATTTTATGCTTTTTCATTATCTTAGCAAAGAATTCAATAAACACTGTCAGATTTTTTATCAACCCTTGTTCAATACTATCTGTCTTCTCTTTAATAATTTTCCCCTGATATATAATAGCTATTTCTTTATCATAAAAATAAATACTCATAGCTTATACCCCATTATTTTAAATCTTTAATATTCATGTTATAAAAGTCTAAAGGATTTAGAAGTGTTCCATTATAATATACTTCAAATAATAAGTTAGAAGTAGAAGTTGTAATATTATTTTTACCACTTGTTCCGATTAAATCTCCTTTTTTTAAGACTTCTCCTACTTCAACACTAATTTCATCTAAACTATAATAAATTGTTCTTAAATTAGAGTTATGCTCTATTTCTACTACATTTCCTAATAATTCATCTTCTTTAATATTTAAAACAGTTCCCTCAAGTACTGCTATACAATCAAATGGTTCTTCTGCTTCATATAATACACCTGTATTTTTCATATATGTATTCTCAAAATAAATAAGAGATTTTTGTTGTTCTTCTATGGGTGCATCTACATCATAAAAATACGTTTTAATACTTACGTTTTCTCCAATATAAGGGTAACCAATAGTGGAGTCATCTACTTCTTCTAATACAGGTGTTACATCACTACTTAAAATATTTACTGAATATAAATAATTAGGGTTTATTTGTAATAAACTGCTTACTAGGCTTACTGCTCCAAAAATAACAATTAACACAATGACATATAATGTCGGTAATACATATCCTCTTAATTTTCTGTGTTTCAAAATCAATCACCTTTCTTACTATTAAGGTGAGCTAGTTTGTTATTTTTATACTATATTTTTTCAATTTTGGTATTTTGATAATAATGTTTTAATATATCTATATAATTTTTGCCTTCATTAGACATTCCTTGAGCACCGTACTGACTCATTCCAACTCCATGACCAAAGCCATAAGTTGTAATACTAACTTTATCTTTTATAGCAATTTCAAAATCTGTAGATTTTAAGTTTAGTTTCCTAAATACTTCTTGACCACTGAAAGTTTTATTATTGATAGTAATACTTCTTACATAATGGTTATCTGCTCTAGTAATGTTTGATATTTGAATTGTATCACAAGATATTTCTAATTTATTACAAAAATCAGTTTTATTTAGGGTGTAAATAGACTTATATGATTGATAGTTTTTATCCCAAGTTGACGGTACACTTACTAAATAATCTTTATTTTCATTGAAAACGGTTAGAGCATCATCAGTATAACCATTTGATATAGCAAAATAATAAGTTGAAGCAACAGAACCATTATAAGTTAGAATTTCTCCTTTAGTGGAATTTACTGCTTCTTTTACACGTTCATAATAATAGTTAAAATCATCACCCCACTTAGATTTCATTTCATCTATACTTAAATAAACTTGATCATTTATGGTTGTACTTAAAACATAATCTTTAATGGAAGACATTTTATAAAGAGCAAAACTACGAGAGGCTACTGCTTGAGCTTTTAGAGCTTCCATATTAAATGAGGCAGGCATTTCTCCAGCAACAACACCTATTATATATTCTTCTAAATCCATATAAAAAGCATCTGTTTTATCATCATTTGAGCTTAAAGCAACTTGAACTTCTTCTTCTTTTTTGGTTATAGGTACTTCTAGAGTTATATTATCAAGATTTTCTTCTTGAAATACAGGTACTTCTTCATTTTTAGTTATAACAGCAAGGGGTATCAATATTATTACTATAATAGTTAGTATTTTATTCATATGTTTCTCCTTTTATTTTAATTTTATGTTCATATTTTTAAAAATATGTCTGTATATCTTGTCATAGTTATTGTTTTTAAGGTATAATAAATATAGATAAAGAGGGATAAGATGAAACAGTTACTAAGAAATACTTATGTTGATAATAAAAGAGTATTATTACGGTGTGATTTAAATGTTCCAATACAAAATGGAAATATTATTGATGATACTAAGATTGTGAGAAGTTTAGAGACTATTCAATATTTATTAAATAAGAACTGTAAAATAATTATATTAAGTCATTTAGGTAGAGTTAAAACAGAGATGGATAAATCACTTTATTCTTTAATGCCTGTAAAAAACTCTTTAGAGCGTTTATTAAATAGACCTGTTAAGTTTGCAAGTGATATTTTATCTAACGAGGCAAAACAGATGGTTAACCAGTTACAAAATGGAGAAATACTTCTTTTAGAAAACACAAGATTTTTAGATGTTCCTAATAATTATGAGAGCTCTTTTAATGAAGAAGTTGCTAAAGAAATAGCAAGTTTAGGAGATATATATGTTTTTGATGCTTTTGCTGTTGCACATCGCACACATACAACTGTTATAGGAATTCCTAAGTTTATTCCTAGCTGTTTAGGCTTTTTGGTGGAAAAAGAAAAAAATATGTTAGATAAATTACTTATCAATCCTGCTCATCCTTTTACTGTTATTATGGGAGGAGCTAAAGTTGATGATAAATTAAAAATTATTTCTTCACTATTACCTAAGTGTGAGCATTTATTAGTAAGTGGAGGGATTGCTAATTCATTTTTAAGTGCACTTAAATTAAATGTAGGAGCTTCTTTAAAGACAGATAATCCAGAGACTATAAGAAATTTACAACAGATGATGCTTACTTATAAAGATAAGTTTGCTATGCCAAAGGATGCTATTGTAACAACTACTTATAGTGATAATCCAACTATTAAGAATATCAATAAAATAGATACTAATGATGTTATTAAGGATATTGGCACTAAAACCATTAAAAAATACGGAAATATTATTAAAGAGAGTAATACTATATTTATCAATGGTACTATGGGTATTTATGAAGAGAGGGAATTCGCTAATGGTACTACGGAAATATTTAATCTTTTAAAATCTAATAAAGAACATGTAGTTATTGGGGGTGGAGATACTGTATCAGCGATTAACAATTTAGGATTTAAGGGAGTATTTCCAAATATATCTAGTGGTGGTGGTGCTACATTAGAATATATCGCAAATGGTTCTTTACCTGGTATTGAGGCAATAAAAGAGGAAGATAACATTGAAGTACTTGATTTGTAATTTAAAAGCATTTAAAACTTATGATGAAATGATTTATTATAAAGATGCTTTAAAACTTATAGATATAAGTAATATTCATTTTGTTGTAGCACCCAGTTCTATTTATTTGCCACTATTTAAAGATAGTAATTATTCATTATGTGTTCAAGATATAGATTTACTTGAAAGTAAACATTTAACAGGTGATATATCTATTTTGCAATTAAAAAGTTTGGATGTTAAATATGCAATTATTGGGCACTTTGAAAGAAGAAAATATTATCAAGAAAAAGAATATGAAATATTAGAAAAAATAAAAATATCATTAGAAAATAGGCTTCAAGTAATATATTGTATTGGTGAGACTTTTGAGGAAAGAGAAAGAAAAGTCGAATATCAAGTATTGGAAAAACAAATAGCTAGGATTTTTAATAAATTAAATCATGACGATTTAAATAATATTATTATTGCTTATGAACCTACTTATTTGATAGGGAAAGAAGATACTTATGATATATTAAAGATACGGTCTATGATTCTTTTTATTAAAAGAATTATTTGGGATTATTATCAGGTTTATATTAAGGTTGTATTTGGAGGCAGCGTTAATACTAATAATATATCTTATTTAAGTGTAATTAAAGAAATTGATGGATTTATTATTTGTTCTTCTATTTTAAATCCTAATAATATTCCTTTAATGATTGATAAAATTAGTAATATGTAACTATTGTTACCATTTTCGACTCTTGTCGACAAAACTTGACACAACTAGACAAAAGATTTACTGGTATTATGTCAAGTTATGTGCTATAATTATCTTGCGTGTAGTAAATAATAACTAATTGAAGGAGAAGAAAATGGAAAACGTAACAAGAGTTTTAGTTGTTGATGATAACAAAAACATCACTTCTAAAATCGAAAAACAATTTAGTAGTCACGCAGTAATCAAAGTAGTGAATGTTATCAATAATGGTAAGGAGGCTTTAGATTACATTATTAAACACCAAGGAGAATATGATATTATTTGTATGGATATTATATTACCTGAAATTGATGGGTTAAGTATTCTTAAGAGAATGAAACAAGAGCATATTAAGAAAAAAATTATTGTGCTTACTAGTTATAAAAAAGAGTACACTATTAACATGACTAATCAATATGGTGTCAGCTATTATATGTTAAAACCATTTAGTATGTTAGCACTTGAAACAAGAATTATTGAACTTGCACAAAAAGATAGTTTAAAAACAGTTAAGCTAAATGATCAAGAAAGAGAAGTGCATATTGCGATTAGTAAAATACTACATCAACTTGGTATTCCTAGTCATATTAAAGGCTATAACTATATTCGTGAAAGTGTGTTCTTATTTTATAAGAATAGTGATAGTTATGGAGGAATTACTAAGGAAATTTATCCAGAAGTTGCTCTTAAATATTCAACAACAGCTTCTAGAGTAGAACGTGCAATTAGACACGCGATTGAAGTTAGTTGGAATCGTGGGGATTATGATTTGATGGAAGAATTATTTGGAAATAGTGTTGCTTTTGATAAAGCTAAACCAACTAATTCTGAGTTTATAGCATCTATCGCTGATAGATTACGTTATGATAAAAAATTATTACAAGTATAAGAGATGTTATATCTCTTTTTTTGATGAAAATTGTATTTTTGGGAAATATATGGTATGATTATGACGAAAAGGTGAAAATATGCGAAAGATATTAACAGTTATTTTGGATGGTTTTGGTTATCGAGAAGAAGAATATGGGAATGCTATTAAAATGGCTG
The DNA here is from genome assembly GCA_947856335.1 of uncultured Bacilli bacterium. Lineage (GTDB taxonomy): Bacteria > Bacillota_I > Bacilli_A > RF39 > UBA660 > Caccenecus. Next base: position 6,547 of record CANUCD010000037.1, read on the forward strand.
ATACTAAGAATTTTGATAAACTTTGGAATCAATATCCCCATACAACTCTTTATGCATCTGAAGAATATGTAGGGTTAGAAGCAGGAGAATTTGGAAACAGCGAGATCGGTCATATGACTATTGGAGCTGGTAAGAAAATTTTACAACACGGACCTAGAATTAGTGAATTTTTAAAAAATGTATATCAAGATAATTTGCTTTTTAAAGAGTTTATTGAAGAAGCTAAGGAGAAAACTGTTCATATTATTGGTTTATATAGTGATGGAAAAGTTCATGCTGATTTGCAACATTTTTTAAGTGTATATGATATATTAAAAGAAAATAATGCTAAAAAAATCAATTTTCATTTAATTACAGATGGTAGAGATACCAAAGTAAATGCTGCAATCAATTTTATAAGTGAATTAGAAGAAAAAATAAAGGATGATAAAAATGCTTTTGTATCTAGCATTTGTGGGCGATATTATGCGATGGATAGAGATACAAATTATGATAGAACAAGAGTTTATTATGACTTACTTACTAAAGGTATTGGTATAAAAGCTAAGAGTGCTACTGATGGTATTTTAAATTTGTATAAGAAAAATCAAACAGATGAATTTTTATATCCTTTAATTATTAACCCTAATGAAACTATTAAAGATGGCGATATTATTTTATGGATGAATTATAGAAGTGATAGGGCTAAACAAATTATGAGAGCTTTTAAAAAAGATGATTTTGAGGAGTTTCCTGTTTATCATTATGAAAATTTAAAAGTATATAGTTTTTTCCCAATAGATAAAGATATTGATGCTTCTAATTTCCTTTTAGATATTAAGATTACTAATCCTCTGGGAATTTATTTGAGTAAGCTTGGAATTACACAAGCTAGAATTGCTGAGACTGAAAAATATGCTCATGTTACTTACTTTTTTGATGGAATGTATGATGGAAAAATAGAGAAATGTGAGAAAATATTAGTTCCATCACCTAAAGTGGAAACTTATGATTTAATGCCAGAGATGAGTGCAATAGAAGTTACTAAAAAGGCCATTCATGCTATGGAAAAAGACACTGATTTTATCTTTATGAATTTTGCTAATCCTGATATGGTTGGACATACAGGTAAAATGGATGCTACTATTAAGGCTGTTACAACAGTTGATGTATGTCTTGAAAGATTATATGAAGTTGCAAATGATAATTTTTATACGATGATTATTTTAGCTGACCATGGAAATGCTGATATTATGCTTGATGAATTTGGAAATCCTGTTACAACTCATACTACTAGTAAAGTGCCATTTATTATTACAGATAATAATGTTCAACTTAAAAAAACTGGAGATTTAACTAATGTTGCTCCAACTATATTAGAATATATGGATATTGCTGTTCCTGAAGAAATGGAAAATACCCCATCTTTATTTATTAAATAATAGTATTTTAATCTTTAGAGGTGATTATATGTTTCCAAAACTTATTTTTAAAAAGGCAAAAGGGATAGATAACATAAATGAATTAGTATGGTTTTCTCATATTGAAAATAGTAAAAATGCTATTCTTTCTTACTATCAATTTATGATAGAGATTTTTCCTGAGTTAAAAGGAAAATTAAAAAACAATATGAGTGACGAAGAAATATTGGATATTTTAAAAGAAAATATCTTGCCTATTTTAGATAATTTATATCATAATTCTCTTGATAAAGAAAGATATGAAAAAATATGGATACAAGTTGGAAATGATATTTTTTATGATTTAGAAAATGTTTTAGAAATAAAATGGGATAAAGATATTACCATTGTTGTAAAAATTGGTTTATATCCTGTATTATCAAGAGATATAGAAAATTATACTTTTAAAATGAATTATGGTGTTACTAGAGATTTTTTAATTGCTTCTATAATTCATGAGTTATGTCATTTCTTGTTTTTTAAGAAATGGAGAGAATTATATTTAGATACAAATAATGATGATTTTAATTATCCTAGTACTCTTTGGTATTTAAGTGAAGCTTTAATAGATGTGTTAATAAATAATGATACATTTAAGAAATATACTTCTTCTTCACTAGAAGCTTATCCATACTTTTATAAAATCAAGATAAATGATAAATATCTTGTTGATATCATTAGAGGTTATTTCAATGATTATAAAATAGATATAGCTTTAAAAAAGAGCTATGAACTATTTTT
>CANUCD010000038.1 GCA_947856335.1 uncultured Bacilli bacterium
TCGAAAAGTCCCTAAATAAAACAAAAACGAGAGCTTTCGCTCTCTTCAGGGGGTTTTGGTTGACTCACTTTCACACAAGTCGTAAAAGTGAAATCTAATCTGACATGACGTTTATCATGTCATAATAATGATATTATTTTTTTCGACATTTGTCAATTACCTTTAAGTAATTTTTTTAACTTTAATTTAATCTTTCTAAATCTCTAATAATTTTTTGATAATTCATATTATTTTTATATTCATTACTATTTAAATATTCTTCACTATCTTGCTTAGCTTGCATCATAATTTTTAAATCTGTCTTAAGATTAGCTATTTTAAATGTCTTTACACCACTTTGCATTGTTCCAAACAAATCGCCCTCACCCCTAATAGATAAATCTTTCTCAGCAATATAAAAACCATCATTACTTTCTTCTAACACTTTTAATCTTTCTGTCTCTTTATCGCTAATCAAATAACAATAAGAATCCATATTATTTCTTCCTACTCTACCTCTTAATTGATGTAATGTAGCAAGCCCAAATCTATCAGCATCAAAAACAACCATAATAGTAGCATTTTTAACATCAACACCTACTTCAATAACAGTCGTTGAAATAAGTATTTTCGTTTCATTATTCTTAAATCTTTCCATAATAGCATCTTTTTCTTTTTGCTTCAATTTTCCATGCAATATTTCAATAGGAATTTTACCCTGATAAGCCATATTAAATTTTTCTTTAAGCGTTTCCACACTCTTTAAATCTAATTCTAGATTATCATCTATAATACTTGCTACAACATAAACTTGATGACCAGCCTTTATTTCTTCTAAAACGTGCATAAGTACATCTTTAAGTTCACTATATTTTTTTATTTTTGTAACAATTTCTTTTCTGCCTCCTGGCTTATGTTTTATAAATGAAACATCTAAATCTCCATATAAAGTTAAAGCATAAGTTCTAGGAATTGGTGTTGCACTCATATATAAAGCATCAGGTACATCTCCTTTACTTTTTAAAACTTCTCTTTGCTTCACACCAAAACGATGTTGTTCATCCGTAATAACAAGCCCTAACTGATAAAAAGATACATTTTCTTCCAATATAGCATGAGTTCCAATCAAAATATCTATTTCTCCACTAACTAATCTATCTTTCACGTTCTCTTTCTCACTTTTATTCATACTTCCAACTAAAATATCTACCGTGACATGAAAATTTTTAAAATATTCTAAAGCCGAAATAAAATGTTGCCTTGCTAAAACTTCTGTAGGAGCCATTAAAACGCTTTGATAACCTGCAAGATAATTAGCATACATACTAACAAAACTAATAATTGTCTTACCACTTCCAACATCTCCTAAAACAAGTCGGTTCATCTTTCTATTACTTTTCATATCATTTAAAATATCGTGTAAAGCATCCCTTTGACTATCAGTCAAAGAAAAAGGAAGAGCCGAAACAAAAGCATTTACTTGTTCAAGAGAATAATATTTTTCTTCTTTTTCCATATTTTCATTAGCACTCTTCATATAAAAAATCTTAAACAAAAATAAAAATAACTCTTCATACTTCAAATAAACTTGGGCTTTTTTAATTTCATCTAAATAATGAGGAATATGTATCATTCTAAGTGCTTGTTTTTTACTAATAAAATTATATTTCAAAGCAAAAGAAATAGGCACATAATCAGTTATTTTAACAACTTCATTTAAAGCATTTTCTATAATCTTTTTTAAATCATTATTTTTTATTCCTTTTTTTACATGATATATAGGTATTATCTCTTGTTTATTTAAAGGATTTAATTTTATATCATCACAGACAAAAAGATTTCTTCTACTATCATATTTTCCTATTAAAGAAATTGTTTTTCCAAGAAGAAGATGTGATTTCAAAAAAGCTCTATTAAAAATAACTACATACATACTCTTATTATTATGTATAACTCTAAATTGTAATTTATTAAAATTTTTTCTAATAAATTGAACCGTCGGAGTAGCATCTATAACAGCACTAATACAAACCCTTTTATCTTCATATGTATCATCTAGTATAGTAGGTTCAAAATAATCATAACGATAAGGATAATAACTTAATAAATCTTCTACACTATAAATACCTAGTTCATTTAATTGTTTAAGCATCTTAGGTCCAACACCTTTTATATCATGAAGTTCCATATATTTTCCTCCATAACTATTATACCAAACAAAAAGAAGAATCGTCTATTTTTTCTTCTTTTTACGTTCATCTTCAAATAAATCATATACTTCTGTATCATCATCTATTTTAGATAATTCATCTAATATTTTATTATCACTCTTTTTTTCTTGCACTTCTTCTTTTTCTTTATTTTTAGCTTCTTTTTTCTCTTTTTTTAATTCTTTTCTACTTTTCTTAATAAATACTTCTTCACTAGTACTTTCATTTTCTTTCTTAGTTTCTTCTTCAATTTTCTTTACTTCGGCAACTACATCATTTAACTTTCTTGTTGCTTCTATCTTTGCTTCTTGTTTTTCTATAAAATGATTTATCTTTTTTTGTTTTTTTCTCGAACTATGAATTAAAATAATAATAACTAGAAGCATTACAACAATAAATGCCCCAAAAGCAAGAATAACAAACGTATAATTTTCTAGAGTCTGCTTCATCTCTACAATATAAGAATCATCAAAAGGAATAGCTGAATTAGTCGAAGAATCATACAAATAATAATTTGTTTTTCCATCTTCTAAGTTAATTGCATTTATAATTACTACACTTGTATCTTCACTATAACGATAAGCATCAACCACATTACCATTTATTTCCACAGATGCCTTTACATAATCCAATTCTTCAGTAAAAGGAGTAGGAATTAAAATAAATGATTTAGTACTAATTTCATTATAATAAGAATACTCTCCATCTAAATAACGATAATACTTAACTTCTCCATTTTCATCCTTTAAACCAACCAGTGTATAATCAATTGCTTCATTAACAAACGCTGGAATATCAAAACCACTAATAGAAACTGTAGTCTTAGAAAAATTTGGTGGTGCAGTAAGTAAAGAATCAGTTTTTATAACAGTATACTTATTGTTATCTACTTCAACAACAATAGGATTTTGATCTTCTACATTGATAACTAACGTATAAGTCTTCTCGCTTCCATTTTCTGCTGTAACAACAATTGGTATTGTATTAAGTCCTTCTGTTACTTCTATTTCACCATCGCCATCAACACTAGCAGATGAATCATTTTTAGCAGCTTCTACTGAAACTAAAGTAGTTCCCGTTGGAACAGTAACATGATATTCCAAAGTATCTTTATTAAATTCTTCATCTAACGAATACTCTTCTTCCCCAACAAAAACTTTTAATCCCTTTAAATTATTATCTTTACTATAACTTGCTTCTAATTGTGCTTGTGTCATTAAAGTTATTTTTTTATTAGACTTTGTAATAGACATAGCACTCTCATTCCAGTCATAAACATCATAACTACCAACAGTAATATTAGTAGAACCACTCTTTAAAGCTCTAAATTTCAAAGTATAAGTTTTAGACTTCATACTTCCATTTCCATAATTAACAAAATAAGTACCATTATTTTCAGCTGTAGAAGAAGTAAGACGAAGATAACTACTATCATAATTAACATCAAACTCCCAAGCTCCTAAAGCTGTTGAACTAGAAAGAGTAACTGTAACTGTAACTGTATTACCAACAACAACCGTTGAAGAAGATGAAATACTAATCTTTCCACTAGAAGCAGCTACATTTAACCAAAACCCTAAAAAACAGACTAATACAAATAATAAACTAAATACTTTCTTCATAAATCCTCCTTTTTATTGACTAATCTTTTCTACTGAAAGTACATCTTTTTGAATAACAAGCAAATCTAAAGAATTTATCTTACCATCTTTATTAGCATCAGAACTACTTAAATAAACATCACTTAAAGTAGAAGCTTTTAAAATATGTCTTTGTAATTTAAGTAAATCAAGAGAATTGATTTTACCATCTCCACTAATATCTCCATAAATTAAAACTGTATAAGATTCCTTAGTACTACCACTAATTACTACTTTATAACCAGTTCCAACTAAGCTATCAGTTGAAATTGCACTGCCGCTTTCATCTGTAATACTAACCGTACCATTACCAGCTATACCCTCTAATGCTCCTTTTAGGGCACTAACCGTCGTACCAGGACTTACCTTAGTTAAATAACTACCACTATATTGATATCCAGCACTTGTAATAATAGAAGTTGGTGCTAAATCTGATGGGGTAGAACTACTACTTCCTCCTCCAGTAGCCCCATTATCAATATTATCATCAGGACTTGTTGGAAGCATGGTATAAGCAGGCATATTCTCATAAACAGGAATAGAGAAAGTAAAACTAGCATCTAATGCTCCAGCATTACTATAGGAATTATAAGCCGTAGAAGCTTCTCCATAAGGAGCTCTAATATTAGTCATATACTGGTGAGTATAAAGACTATTTGGATTACTTGGAGAAACATTAAACTTTTGTAAATATCTTGTATTTTGTCCTACTTGAATATAATTTTTGTTAATAGATTCAACCCCACCCTGTATAGCAGCCTCAAGTCCATACCAACCTTTACTCTTCGCATAATCAAGTCCACATTTTGTTGTACCTTTTGTTGTTGCACAAGAATCACTTACTCCATAATTATAAAAATTATAATAACCCTCATAACCAGGATAAACGCCACTATATAAATTATACAAAGAATCACTAGCCCCTATTTCCTGTAATATTCTAGAACCAATAAAAGTTGGACTAACAGAAATATTTTTTCCAGCTGTATTTATAACATCTCCTAAATTATTTCCAATACCTAAATGATATTTATAAAAAGAAGTATTCTTAATTACACTAGATACAGCAGATGAATAAACATTACTTAAACTATCTACATAAGAAAGTGTCTCAAACATAAAGATATATCGTTCGGTAAGAAAATTACGAGGATCGATATAATATTTAACAGCTCCATAACTAGCAGGTTTCCATATACTTGTACTTGAATAAGCACTCTTACAAGTAGTATCCATATAATTAGGATCATTAGTTTCTATATAACTCTTTCCACATTTACTCTCTTGCGTTACAACTACATTAAAATCAAGTCCAGTCTTAATTGGTTCAAAATTCCAATTAGGATATTTCTCTTGTAAAATACATAATGGAACAAAATAAGAACTAGGAAAACCTTTTTGGGCTAAAAGTATTTCACAAGCTGTTGTAGGTTCCCTATCATTAGCAAGATTTTCTTCATCATAAACCTTAACATAATCACTACATACATATCCACTAGAACCATTATAATTTATCTCATACCATCCCGAACTACAACCCCCACTAGTATCTTCAATTACTTCTTCACTATTCAAATAATATTTAGAACCAAGCTTAGCAGTTGTATAAACCCCATAATTCGTTCCAGCTCCCTTACGAATATTAACTGCATCCATTAAAATAACATACTTAGATGCTGCATAAACATTAAGTATTAAAGAAAAAAGGACAAGTCCAAAGAAACAAAAATAACCAAAACTACTTTTCTTCATCTTCATCCTCCTATATAATCATAATAATTATAAACGATTTACACCAATTTAACAACCTATACTCCTTAATTTAATAGTAAAATACTGTAAAGCATGAAAATAAATTGCATCTATCCCAAAACTATTATATAATTATGAGTGTTAACGATAAAAATGAGGGTTGCAAATGAAAGTATTATTACAAAAATTAAAAAAAGCAAATAAAGCACTACTAATAACATACATTCTAACTTCTATTCTATATCTAATAACATATGTTTTATTCATAATAAACTTATGTAATTTATCAGGAATAGAAACTACTATTAGAATTATACTAATTCTTGTCTTTGGAATATGGTTATTTATCTATCTTATATGGAACTTAATTAACTTAATATTAAAAAAATTTATCAAAATCATTATTACTTCGACAATATCAATTATACTTGCTATTATATTTAGCTTTGCTAATCACTATATTGATATGCTTTACAGTGGTATTACTAATATTGGCGAAGAAGAATATATTACATATACATCAAACTTAGTCGTCTTAAATGGAGCAACTATTACTAAAAATAGTAAACTAGGTATGATTAACAATACGAGTGATATAGAAGGAAACATATTAGCTAAAGAACTAATTGAAAAAGAAAATTTATCAAATAATGAACTAATCGAATATTCAAGCTACTACGAAATGATTTTTGATTTATTAAACAAAGAAATAGATGGAATATTCTTAAATCCTAACTATCTAACTATATTTGGTGGTGAAGAATCATTTAGTGAATTAAAAAATACTTATGCTATTTACACCTATAGTAAAAAGATGAAAAACCAAGATAGCACTTTAACAACAAACAAACAACTAGATGAACCATTTACACTTCTTTTAATGGGTGTTGATAGTGAAATAGAAGGATTAAATGCTAATGCTGCCTTTAATGGTGATACACTTATGATTATTACTTTTAATCCTAAAACATTAAATGCAACAATGTTTTCTATCCCAAGAGATACCTATGTTCCAATCGCTTGCAATAACAATAAATATGCTAAAATAAATTCAAGTGCAGCTTATGGAACTAGTTGTGTTATTGATACTGTAGAACAATTAACTGATATTACAATCGATTATTATGTAAAAATAAATTTTAAGGGCGTTGTTGATTTAGTAGATGCTCTAGGTGGTATTGAAGTCGATATTGAAGCTCCCGACTTTAATTATAATCATGGTGTAAACTGTGGGGGAAGATTTTGTGAACAAAACAGTGATAGAGACACAAGTAGTTCTGGTATGATTTATCTAGATCCCGGTCTCCAAACAATAAATGGTGAAGAAGCCTTAGCCTACTCAAGATGTAGACATTTATATTTACAAAGTGATATTGACAGAAATAAACATCAACAACAAGTAGTAGAAGCAATTGCTAAAAAAGCTGCGAGTTTAGATAGTTTATCAAAAATAGAAGAAATCCTAAATGCCGTAACAAACAATATTACAACCAATATGTCAACAAAACAAATACTATCTTCTTATGATATCTTAAAATCAATGATAAATAATTCAATTAAAGAAGGAACATTCTTAACTATTGAAAAAACTTATCTTGAATATTATAGCTTACCAGTAAGATTAGGTAATAATGGTCCATTTACATCTGCTATTGGATATTATCCTGGCTCATTAGATGCAATTAAACAACTTATGAAAGAAAACTTAGAGCTAGTAGAACATGAAATGGTTAAAACATTTAGTTTCGATGCAAACGAAAACTATACATCAAAAGTAACAGGACAAGGAATTACTACAGGTCAAAAACTAGAAACTATGCCAAACTTTGTTGGAAAAACAATTACAGAAGTTGAAACATGGGCATCTACTCACAATATTACTCTTAATACTGAATTTATTGATTCAGAAAGCCCATATTACAATGAAACAATCTTACCTGGATTAGTTGCTAATCAAAATATATCAAACGGAATACTTTTAAATAATATAACGCAGTTAACTATTTACATCAACAACACATCAACAACTACTCCACCAATAGAAGAACCACCAGAAATTAAACCTCCAGAAGAAAATAATCCTTTAGAAGATATTTTACCAACAGATGATGAAACAAACAGCGAACCATCAGAATCTACAGACATCAATAAAGAAAATCAGCCTTTAACAGACTGATTTTTTTATATATAAAAAGAGCCTATTTCTAGACTCTAATTTTATTATTCAATAATTTCTGATACTACACCAGCACCAACAGTACGTCCACCTTCACGGATAGAGAATTTAGTACCATTTTCAAGTGCAACTGGAGCAATTAATTCAACAGTCATGTCAACGTTATCGCCAGGCATAACCATTTCAACACCAGCTGGAAGTTCAATTACACCAGTAACATCTGTAGTTCTGAAATAGAATTGTGGTCTGTAATTTGAGAAGAATGGAGTATGACGTCCGCCTTCTTCTTTAGAAAGTACATACACACTAGCTTTGAACTTATGATGTGGAGTAACACTTCCTGGTTTAGCAAGAACTTGTCCACGTTCAACTTCATCACGAGCGATACCACGTAGTAATACACCAGCGTTATCACCAGCTTGAGCAAAGTCAAGAGACTTACGGAACATTTCAATACCAGTAACAACTGTTTTCTTAGTAGGTTTAAGTCCTACAATTTCAACTTCGTCGTTAAGATTTAATTTACCTCTTTCAACACGACCAGTAACAACAGTACCACGTCCTGAAATTGTAAATACATCTTCAATACTCATTAAGAATGGTTTATCAGTATCTCTTACTGGAGCATCAATATAAGAATCAACAGCAGCCATTAAGTCACGAATACTTTGAGCAGCAGCTTCATCTCCCTCTAAAGCTTTTAGAGCTGATCCACGAATAATAGGACATTCAGTATCAAAACCATATTCTCCAAGTAATTCACGAATTTCCATTTCTACTAAATCTAGTAATTCTGGATCATCAACTTGGTCACATTTGTTCATATAAACAACAATTTTAGGAACACCAACTTGACGAGCTAAAAGAATATGTTCTCTTGTTTGAGGCATTGGTCCATCTGCAGCAGAAACTACAAGAATAGCACCATCCATTTGTGCAGCACCTGT
>CANUCD010000039.1 GCA_947856335.1 uncultured Bacilli bacterium
ATACCTAAATTTATAAGAATATACAATCTTTTTATAGCAAAAAGATTGTATATTCTTATAAATTTAGGTATACTTATAGTAGGTGATAATATATGAAGTTTTATGAAAGATTGATTATTTTAATTATCTTGTTTTTAGGGGTTACTATTGGTACAGCTGGTATTATTGGTGTATATGTAAGTACTTTAGATGATGAACCTACAGATAATAATACGCAAAATATTATTATTGAAAATATTCCTTTATTGGAAATAAAATAATGATTATTGCAATTGATGGGTTAAGTGCTACTGGTAAAAGTTCTGTAGCATACACTTTAGCTAATATTTTGGGATATACTTATTTTAATACAGGATTATTATATAGATTTGTTTCATATATTATGATTAAAAATAATATTACAGATATAGATAAAGTAATAGAATTATTAAATCATCTAAATTATAAATTTGATAATAATCAAATATTGGTAGACAATAAAGATATTACTTCGTTATTATATACAGATAAAATAGCTCTTTATACATCACGTATATCTAGTAATTTAAAGATAAAAAAGTGGGTATATCAATTTCAAAAGAAAGCTTTATTAAAGAAAAATATTGTAATAGAGGGTAGAGATATTATTAGTAAAGTTGCAAGAGATGCTGATTATAAGTTTTATTTATATGCTGATATAAATAAGAGAGCAAAAAGAGTTTTATTAAGAGAAAAAAATAAAAGCTTTGAAGAAGCTTTAGAAGAACTTAAAAGTATTGATGAGAAAAATATTATATCTAAAGATTTTATAGAGCCTAAAGATGCGATTAAAATAGATACTACAAATTTAAGTGTTGATGAAATAATAAATTATATGTTAAATATTATTTTAAAGAAATAACTTCTTTAGCAGTATTTCCATAAGCACGAATAAGTCCACCTGCTCCTAGTTTAATACCACCAAAATATCTTACTACAGCGATTAAAACATGATTTAGATTGTTTTTTTCAATTATATTTAATATAGGCATACCACTTGTTCCTGATGGTTCTTTATCATCACTTTTTTTAATTTGATTATCTATTTTATATGCATAGGGTATATGTCTTGCTTTTTTATTATTCTTTTTTAGAAGTTCTAATATATTTATTACTTCATCTACACTATCTACTTCATAGTAATAACCAATAAATTTAGATTTTTTAATTTCTAAAATAGTCGTATTTAATAATTTCATAATAACACCTAATTTTATTATACAAGAAAATGTAGTATAATAAAAGAGGTGATAAATATGTTGAAAGATAAACTTGCCTTAATACCTCATTTACCTGGGTCTTATCAGATGAAAAATAGTGATGGTGTTATTATTTATGTTGGTAAAGCTAAAGACTTAAAGAAAAGAGTAAATTCTTATTTTAATCGTCCTCAAACGGGTAAGACAGCTAAAATGGTAAGTGAAATAGCAGATTTTTCTTATATTGTCGCTGGAAGTGAATTAGAAGCTTTCTTACTTGAATTTAACTTAATTAAAGAGTATGATCCTAAATATAATATTTTACTTAAAGATGATAAAAGCTATCCTTATATAGAATATATTAGTAAACCATATCCTAAACTTCAAGTATCTAGATATTTAAATATTCGTAAAAAGGATAAAAAGATGTTATTTGGACCTTACCCTAATGCTTATGCTGCAAGAAAAATAGTAGCACTTATAAATCGTTTATATCCCTTAAAAAAGTGTGAAGTAATGCCTAAGAAAGTATGTTTGTATTATCATATTGGGGAATGTTTAGGTTATTGTGAAAAAAGAGTTGATGAACAAAAATTAAGAGTAATGGAAGAAGATATAATTTCTTTTTTAAAAGGGAATGCTGATGTTTTAAAAAAGAAAATATTAGAGAAGATAAATATATATAGTGAGCAGTTAAACTTTGAAATGGCTTTAGAACTTAAAAAAGAATTAAACTATATTAGTGTTGTTTTAGATAAACAGAAGATGGAATTACATGATTATGTTAACCGTGATTGTATTGGTTTTTACTTTAATAAAGGGTATTTAAGTATACAAATTCTTTTTCTTAGAAATGGAAGAATGGTAGGGGGGCATACAGATATTTTTCCTGTTATATCTGATTATCAAGATGAATTAGATACATATATTATGAATTTTTATAATAAACATGAAGTGCCTAATGAAGTATTGCATCCAAAAGAAGTAAATGGGGAAATATTAAGTGAGATATTAAATACTCGGTTTATAGTTCCTGTTAGAGGAAAAAAGAAAAAGTTAATTGAAATGGCTTTAGAAAATGCTAAAATCAACCTTGAAAATGAACTGGAAATCATCGTTCGTGATGAAGAAAAAACAGAGAAAGCTAATGATGAGTTAAAGGATATTTTACATTTACCTAAATTAGATCGAATTGATATATTTGATAATTCTAATCTTTTTGGTTCTTTTACTGTCAGCTGTATGGTTGTTTTTAAAAATGGTCGTCCAGCTAAAAAAGAATATCGTAAATATAAAATTAGTTTAGATAAAAATGATGATTATCATACGATGCAAGAAGTTATATATAGAAGATATTATCGGGCTTTAGTTGATGCATCAGAACTTCCTGATTTAATTATTGTAGATGGTGGGATAAATCAGATGAATGCTTGCAGGGAAATATTAGATAGCTTAAAGTTAAATATTAGGGTATGTGGGCTTAAGAAAAATGATAAACATAGAACTAATGATTTAATAGATGGGGATGCATATCAAACTATTGAAATAGATAAAACAAGCAATGTATTTCATTATCTTACAAGAATGCAAGATGAAGTTCATCGCTATACAATTTCTTATCACAGACAAATAAGAAGTAAGGGAGCTATTGGAAGTGTATTAGATAATATTGAGGGAATTGGAGCTAAAAGAAAGAAAGAGTTAATTAAAACTTTTGGAAGTGTAAATAAAATAAAAGAGGCAAGTATAGATGATATTGCCACTATTATTCCAAGAGATGTTGCTATTCGCCTACAAGAGTATTTAAAAGAAAAAGAAAAGGAAAATAAAGATGAAAAAAACAACAAAGCTAATTAAAATAGCAGAAGATGAGACAATACTAGTATCTAGTAGAGTCGAAAAATATTTAAAACCAGATGTTATATATTTGCCTGTTGCATCAGAGATTCTTAAAAATAAAAATGATTATGTAAAAATGGGTGAAGAAGTACTAAAGGGGGTAAAATCTCCTGTATCTGGAGTGATTACTTCGCTAAAAAAGATGAATTCTTTAAAAAAAGCTAGTTATTATTTAGAAATAGAAAATGATTTTGAAGAGCGAATAGTTGGTAATACTGGTTTAAAAAAGAAATTATCTAAAGAAGAAATTATTAAAATGTTAGATATAGAAAATAAAAAGAATTTAGTGTTAAATGCTATTGATGATGAGATATATGTAAGAACAAATAATTTCTATTTATTTTTACACTATGATATATTATTAGAATTTTTAGATGAAATAGCTTCTATTTTTTCAGTAGAAAATATATATGTTTGCTTAAAAGCAAATAGTAGTGAGAATATAAGTAATTTATTAAATGATTTAGGGATGTATCCTAATATTATATTAAAAGTAGTGCCAGATTTATATTTGCTTGGTAAAAGAGAGTTTTTACTTTCTTATTTGCAGTTAGAAGATGAAGAATCATTAGTTATAAGTGCTAAAGATTTTTATGATGTTTATAATTTATTGAAAAGGGGAAGAACTAAAAATAGTATTTTAATTACTATTAGTGGTAATGCTGTTAAAAAGCCTTGTGTTATAGAAGTTAAAATTGGGATGATGTTAGAAGATGTTTTAAAAGATATTGAATATTTAAAAGATGATGTTATATATATTGCTAATGGACTTTTAAGTGGGAAAAAAATAGATTTAGATTCTTTTGTTATTACTGATGAGTTAGAAAGTATTTTAATTATGAAGAAAGATGATGTATATAAAGAAGAAGCTTGTATACGTTGTACAAAATGTAGTGAAATATGTCCAGTTAATATAAATCCGTGTTTACTTAAATATCCTAAGTATGCAAAGTTAGTAGAACATAAATGCATAAATTGCGGATTATGTTCATATATTTGTCCTGTACATATTAGCTTTTTTAAAGAAAGGAGTAATTTATGAATATAACAGCTTTAATTCATACTAAGAGGGATAAAAGAAATTTAATTAAAGTGTTTTATATTGCTCTAATTATTTTAATTGCTTTTGGTTTTTATAAAAATGGAATATATCTTTATATTCATGATTTAATTTCTTTGTTTGATGTTTTTATATTTATTTATTTTTATGGAATAAGTATTTTAATTGGGTTTATTTTAGCTAAATTGATGAATATAAATAAAGGAGAAATGATTTTATTTAGTTTAATTGTTACATCTACTCTTTCTATCAATACTAATCTTATAATTTATCCTATATTACTTTTTATCTCTTTATTTATTTCCTTTTATTTAGCTAAAAGATGGGAGTTTAATCCTCTTGCTTTAGCTCATTTATTGATGATTATAGCACTTTTTTTGGGAAAGTATCAGTATGCTAATATTGGGGAATCTTTAGAGATATTTAATTATAATTTATTTGATATATTTATAGGTTTTGGAGTAGGGGGAATTTCATCAAGTAGTTTATTATTAGTATTACTTTCTTTTCTTATTTTAGCTAGTAATCCTTTTTATAGAAGAAATATTCCTATAGCTTCTTTTCTTAGTTTTATTATAATATTACTTGGAGTATTTTTTATTACGCAAGATTTATCTTATTTAGAAAAACTTTTAAATGGAAATGTTTATTTTGGTTTTGTTTTTATAGCTACCTATTTATATAGTGGACCTGATACTAAAAAGGACACATTTATTTATGGGTTAGCACTTGGTATTATTAGTGCTTTACTAGTATTTATTATACCTATTTATGAAGCATATATAGTAGCAATTTTCTTGTGTAGTATTATTTATTCTATTATTCATGAAATCTATATTAAAAAATATTTACAAGATATAGAAAGTATGGTATAGTATCAATATTCACTCGCATAGTTCCAGTTCCAGAATTGGAATTTTTTGCGAGTTTTTCTCTGTCTAGAAAGAGAGAATATGAAAAAAATATTATTTACTTGTTTACTAATGATGCTTTTTTTAGTATGTAAAACAAATTGTCATGCTGAAGAAAATTATATATATTTGGGAGATCAAATACCAAATTTGCGTCTATATCTAAAAACACCTACAACAGAAAAATACAAAGGAATGTTTCTAATTAAAAACAGAAATACAGGAGAATATGTCTATTGTATAGAACCTGGAGTTAATTTAAAAAATGGTAATTTTAAAGCTTATCAATCTTTAGGAGAATTAGAATCAATACTTGGGATAACACAAGAAGATTGGGATAATATTAGAACAATTGGTTATTATGGTATTGGTTATAAAGATAGAACAGATATTAAGTGGTATGCAGCAGCTCAATATTTAATATGGGAATATTTATTAGAAGGTAAGGGTGAAATTTATTTTGTTGATGAAAATAATAATAAAGTTGAACCTTTAAAAGAGGAAATAGATGCTATTCGCTATGATTTATCTCGTCATAATTTAATGCCATCTTTTTTGCATGAATTAGATGGGTTAGTTTTTCATGTTGGGGATACAATTACTCTTACTGATGAATATAATATTCTTGAAGATTTTGCTATATCAAAAGGTAATTTTAATGCTTTAGTTACTGGTAATAAACTTACAATTGAGTTTACAAAAGCTGGAGAAGAATCTATTTTGTTTAGAAGAAATATGCGTGAAGAAAATATTGCTAAAATATTTTATGCACCATCTAGTCAAACGGTTATGAATCGTAGTGCAGCAGCAACTATTTATGATCAAGCATACTTTTATGTTACTTCCCCATCTCTTACAATTGTAAAAAAAGATGCGCAAAGTGGAGCAAAGCTTGCTAATGCAACTTATGAGATATATTATGAATGGGGTAGTTTATATACTACTGTTACTACAAACGAAGAGGGTGTTGCTTATTTAAGTGAGATACCAGAGGGGAAATATTATTTAAAAGAAGTACAAGCTCCTTATGGTTATAAATTAAATACTGATGTTATAAATTTTGAGGTAGAAAAAGATGATATTGTTATTGAAGCTACTAATGATTTAATAATTAGAGAAATAAAAATTGCTAAATATTTAGAAAATGCTGATAAATCATTAAAGCTTGAAAGTAATGCTGAATTTCAAATATTTGATAGTAATAAAAATTTAATCGATACAATTAAAACAGATAAGTATGGTATTGCAAGTATTTCTCTTTCCTATGGGACATATATTATTCATCAAACTAAAGGAATGGATGGTTATAGGTATATTGATGATACTACTTTTAGAGTAGATGAAGATTCTACTAATTTTATTAGTCTTAAAAATACGCAGTTAGTCGGGTTTTTAGAAGTAGTTAAAAAAGATACTGATACCTTGGAAATAATTAACAATGAAGCTGAGTTTAAAATATATGATATAAATAAAAATGAATATATAAAAATAGATAATAATGATACTTTTAAAACTATAGATGGCGTATTAAAGATAGATAATATTCCTTATGGGGAGTATGAACTAATTGAGCTAAAAGCTCCTTTATCTTACAAATTAGCAGAAGAAAGTGTTTTCTTTACAATTGATGGTGAAGAAAAAGTGGTTTTAGAAGTTACAAATTCGAAAATTAAAGGGACAATTTTAGTAATTAAAAAAGATATAGATACTGGCAGTATTATTAAAGATGAAGCAATATTTCAAATATATGATAAAGCAAATAAAAAATATTTAAGTGTTGATGGCGAAAATATTTTTAAAACTGTAGATGGAATGTTTAAGTTAGAAAATATTATTTATGGAGATTATGAATTAGTGGAAATATCTGCTCCAAATTCTTATATTTTAACAAATGAACGTATAGCTTTTTCAATAAAAAATAATGAAGAACTTACGATTGATGTTTTTAATAAACAGAAAAATGGTTCTTTACAAATTGAGAAGTTAGATAGTGATAATCTAGAACCATTAGAGGGAGTTATATTTGGTTTATATGATAGTCTATATCAATTATTAGGAGAATATAAAACTGATGATAATGGAATTATTTTAATAGATAATATAATAAGTGGAGATTATTATATTAAAGAAATAAGTACTATAAATGATTATGAATTATTAGAGGGATTTATGCCTGTTCAAATAAAAAATAATACGCTTACTTCTCTTAAAGTGACTAATCGAGTTAAAATAAATGTGCCTAAAACAGGGGTTAATGAAATAAAGATGAGTCATATATCTTCTGCTTTGATGTTTTTAGGAGTATCTTTATATTTCTATGGCAAAAAGCATTAAAATAATTGGGGCATTATTTCTTTTATTAGGAGCATTATTATGTACATCTTTTTTTACAATAGAAAAAATAAACGAGCAAGAAGAAATAATAGAGATTGCTACTAAAATAGAAGAGAGCAATTATTTTGCTATTTTAGAGATACCTAAAATAAATTTAAAAAAAGAATTATTTCCTATTAAGGATAGAAAAAATAATGTTAATAAAAATATTTTAGTTCATGAATTAAGTATATTTCCTGATAATAATACTAGTCATGTTATTCTTGCAGCTCATTCTGGGAATGGTGATATTTCGTTTTTTAAAGATTTATATTTATTAGAGTTAGAAGATGAAGTTAAACTGTATTATCAAGATAAGATTTATATTTATGAAGTATTTGATATTGAAGTACAAGATAAAACAGGGGTGTTATATTTAAAGGAAGATAAAGAAAATATGATGAGTTTAATTACTTGTACTAAGGGCGATAAAGATACGCAAACAATTTATTATTGCTTCTTAAAAGATACTAAAAATATAGAAAAATAGCCAAAAATGCAGATTTTTTTAGGAAATTTGCATTTTTTTAAAGGATTTTGGTGGGGTACGGGTAATAAATATAGATAGAAGCCTAAATAGGGAAGTGATGCGATGGCAACAAGCGAAGAAATAGAAAATGTGCGAAAAAGTGCTAATATTGTTGATATTATTTCTAGTTATGTTCCCCTAACGCAAAAAGGGAAAAATTATTTTGGGGTTTGTCCATTTCATGAAGACCATTCTCCTAGTATGAGTGTATCAGAAGAAAAGCAAATATATAAATGTTTTTCTTGTGGAGCAGCTGGTAATGTTTTTACTTTTGTAAGTGATTATGAAAATGTAAGTTTTATTGAGGCTGTAAAGATTGTTGCTTTAAAATGTGGAATTGCTTTTAAGGGAGGGGAAGTTACTAAAAAGCCCAAAGCTTTTATAAGAGAATATGAAATGATGGCTTTAGCTTTAAAGTTTTATCAAAATAATCTTAATACTAAAGAGGGTATTTATGCTAAAGAGTATTTAAGTAAAAGAAATTTGTTAGAAAATGTTATTAAAGATTTTGATTTAGGACTTGCTTTAGGTAAAGATTATTCATTGCATCAATTTCTAAGTA
>CANUCD010000040.1 GCA_947856335.1 uncultured Bacilli bacterium
AGCAACGCACTCGTAATGCGTAGGTCGAAGGTTCGATTCCTTTTTTCAGCACCATAGCATTTAACAAGTTTTATACTTGTTTTTTTATTGTCTAATCTATGTATAGTTATTTACTTGGCATTTACTTTTTAAAGCTTTTTGTGATATTATGGATTTCCAACGCTTAAAAAGGAGAATGATAAAGTGTATTTATTTTTGTATTTAATAATGGTTAGTTTTAGTGTTTTAGTAATGGGTAGATTAGTAGCTTTTTTTATAAATAAAAATAAAGAAAACGGTATTGAAATATTAGATTATTCTAAAACAAGAGAGATAATGGAAATGATTTTATTGTTCATAAAAGTTTCTCTTCCTATTATAAATATAATATATGCTTTATATATTTTAGTTAATATTCATCTTATTTATCAGAAAAAAATAGCAATTTTATTTTTAGATGGTAAAGTAATTTTTCATAAAAAGTTTGGAGATATAAAATTTTAGTGACTTCCTAAGTATTTTGTAGTATCATAGATTTATTGGGGGATTTTTAATGAAAGAATGTTTTTCACTTTATTTTAATGGTATAGAAATTGTACTTCCTAAAAGGGATGTTAGTTTTGTTGGTGATATAGGAATTGTAAAAGTATTATATACGTTTGATATAGATGATGAGGCTTATGCTATAAATTTATATGGCGTTGTTAATCGTGATTATGAATTAGTTTTGGGTTATATTGCTGAAAATCAATTAGATAAAATAAATATTATGAAAGATAATTATATTTTGATTAAATATAGTAGAGATATGAAAGAGGAAATGCCTATATGTTGTCAATATCAATATAAAGATGGTAATATTTATTTAAATCAATTACCTATTTATGATTATGAAGTTTTAACAGACTCTGTTATTAAGATGAAAATTATGGAAGATGATACACATTTAGAAGTTTTGTTTGATATATTAAAACAAGAGGTTATTTCTAATTTTTATTATTTTATTGATGGGTTTACTTTTAATCAAGAATATCAGTGTATGGTTGCTAAAGCAGGATATTATATGATTGATGATAATAAACTTTATCATGAGATTATTACTTATATTGATATAAATGGTAGAATGCTAGAAGCATATTATGATATAAAAAGTGATACTTATTATGAAAATATAGAAGATATTTTAAAAGGGGGAGGAAGAAAATGACATTAAAAATGGAAGTGTGTGATTGGATAAATATTTTTTTAGAGTTAGATAAATTAAAAAAGAAATATGGTAATTCTTATTTTAACTTAACTTTGATTTTTTTAGAGAAAATAGAAAATAAAGTGTTTTATCCTTTGAAAGAAAAAGTTATTTTGCTTGATTTATTAAGTGAATATGGAATAAATGATATTTCAATTATGAAACTTTTTTTAGAAAAAATAAATTGTATTTATGATTTTGCCAAAGTAGCTAAAAATATAGAGCTTGCTTATGAAAAATATGGAATAGATTCAGTTTTATTATATTTAAATGGTGATAGTAATAAAAGAAAAGTAAAAGTTAGTCAAAATAATTATGGTTATCGTAAAGCTTATTTTTCTAAAGATATTATTCCTTTTACTTTGTATGATTTTAAGCATGGACAAATGGAGTTAGTTTTAAATGCTAATTGGGAATTTATTATTGATGATGTTTCTTCGGTAAAAAGAGAAAGAACTTTTTGTACAGATGATTTTGGATTTAGAAGTGAGACACTACCTTTAAAAGAAGAGATGAATATTTATGATTTTCAAAAAGAGAAGTTTAATTGGATGAATCAATTAGTATTAAATTTATCATATTTAGATCAAGATATTGAAATAGTAGTAGAAGATATAAAAGAAAATAATTTTACTTTAAATGATGGAATAAATAAAAAAACATCTATTTTAACAGATGGGCTTATTTATACAAGTGATGGAAGACTTATTTCTAATCCAGATGGATACTTAGGGCAAATTCATGTAGTAGGGGCAGATGTTTTACTCTTATGTACACATGCTTTAGATAAATTACAGTTTAAACTTATTATTGATCCTGATTATTTAAAAGCTTATTTAGGACAGTTAGAGTCTTTACAAGAGAGGGGAATACTTTCCACGTTTCTTTCGATGTTTAAAAAAGATATTGGGTTTACCAGACATATTTCTAAATGATTTTAGTTGATTTTTGCTTATCTTTATAATATAATAGTCATGTAAGTTTTATCTCGGTTTTAATTTACTCCTTAAATTATTACTTAGATTAAACCGTTTATAAAGAAAAGGAGGATTATAATGGCAGTTACTAAGAGCGAAAAAGCAAAACTTATTAAAGAGTTTGGCAAAAATGAAAAAGATTGTGGTTCAGCTGAAGTACAAATTGCTATTCTTACACAAGAAATCAATGATTTAACTGAACACTTAAAAGTACATAAACATGACTATCATTCTAATCGTGGTCTTTTAATGAAAGTTGGTAAGAGAAGAAAATTACTTGCTTATTTAAAGGATAATGATGTTGTTAGTTATCGAAATGTCATTAAAAAGTTAGGATTAAGAAAATAGGCACTAATGTTTTTAGTGTCTTTTTTTATAGAAGGAGTATATATGAAGAAAGTATTTAAGTTAGATTTTTTAGGAAGAGAACTTGTTGTAGAAACAGGAGAACTTGCTAAACAAGCAGACGGGGCAGTATTAGTTAGATATGGAGATACGGTTGTACTCTCTGTTTGTGTGATGGGTAAAGAAGTGATGGGACAAGATTTCTTCCCACTTCAAGTTTTATATCAAGAAAAATTATATTCTGTTGGTAAAATACCGGGAGGATTTATTAAAAGAGAGGGTAGACCAAGCGATGCAGCAACACTTGCAGCAAGACTTATTGATAGACCTATTAGACCAATGTTTGATGAGAATTTAAGACAAGAAATACAAGTTGTTAATACAGTTTTATCTGTAGATCCTGATAATTCTCCAGAAATGGCTGCTCTTTTTGGATCTAGTTTATGTCTTGGTATTTCTAAAATACCTTTTGATGGACCTGTAAGTGGAGTTATTGTTGGTAAAGTAGATGGGAAACTAGTAATAAATCCAACGGCTTTAGAGGTTGATAAAAGTACTTTATCTTTAACTGTTGCAGGAACAAAAGATGCTATTTGTATGGTTGAGGCTGGAGCAGAAGAATTAAGCGAAAAAGAAATGTTAGAAGCTTTAATGTTTGGGCATGAAAACTTAAAAAAACTATGTAAGTTCCAACAAGATATTATTGATGAGATTGGTAAAGAAAAAATAGAACTTCCGAAATTTGAGTTAGATTCAGATATCCAAAGAGATGTAGAAGAATATGCGACAAAAGATATGTTAGAAGCTATTCAAATTAAAGATAAGTTAGAAAAATATGCAGCAATAGATGCAGTTAAAGAAAGAACAATTGAAAATTTTGCTGAAGTTTATGCTGAAGATGAAGATTGTGATGAAAAATTAAAACAAGTTGAGAAAATTGTTCATTTGATTGAAGCAAGAGAAGTAAGAAAACTTATTACAGATAAACATATTAGACCAGACGGTAGAAAAATGGATGAAATAAGACCACTTTCTTGTGAAATTGATTTACTACCTCGTACTCATGGGTCAGCTGTATTTACAAGAGGTGAGACTCAATCACTTGCAACGACGACTCTAGGAGCAATTGGTGAACATCAAATACTAGATGGTTTAGGTTTAGAAGATTCAAAAAGATTTATGTTACATTATAATTTTCCAGCATTCTCTGTTGGTGAGACGGGTAGATATGGAGCTCCTGGTAGAAGAGAAATTGGTCATGGAGCTTTAGGAGAAAGAGCCCTTGCGCAAGTAATACCTAGTGAAGAAGAGTTTCCTTATACGATAAGAGTAGTTAGTGAAATACTTGAATCTAATGGAAGTAGTAGTCAGGCAACGATTTGTGCTGGTTGCCTTTCTTTAATGGCAGCAGGTGTTCCAATTAAAGCGCCTGTTGCAGGTATAGCTATGGGGTTAATTGAATCTGAAGATAAGAAAAAGCATACTATTTTAACTGATATTCAAGGGCTTGAAGATCATATGGGAGATATGGACTTTAAAGTAGCTGGTACTAAAAAGGGTATTACAGCGTTACAGATGGATATTAAGATAAAGGGTATTACGGAAAAAGTTTTAAAAGAAGCACTTACGCAAGCTAAGAAGGCAAGACTTGAGATATTAGATGTTATGACAAAGTGTATATCTGAACCTAGAAAAAGTTTATCTAAGTATGCTCCTAAGATTGATACATTTATGATAAATCCTGATAAGATAAAAGATGTTATTGGTCGGGGTGGAGATATGATAACTAAGATTATTTTAGAAGCTAGTAATGTTAAGAGTGTAAATGATAAAGATGCTGTTAAAGTTGATCTTGAAGATGATGGAAGAGTTATTATTTATCATACTGATGCATCTATTATTGCTAAGGCAAAAGCAATGATTCTAGATGTTGCAAGAGAAGTAGAAGAAGGAAAAATATATACTGGTAAAGTTGTTAAAGTAGAAGATTTTGGCTGTTTTGTTGAGTTATGGCCAGGATGTGAGGGATTAGTACACGTATCAGAACTCGATACAAAAAGAGTTGATAAACCAAAAGATATAGTATCTGTCGGTGATAAATTGTTAGTTAAAGCTTTAGGATATGATACACGTGGTAGACTTAATTTATCTAGAAAACAAGCTTTACCAAAAATAGATAAAACTGATAGTAAGAAAAAAAATAAGTAAAGATGCTTATTTTTTTATGGAAAGGAAAATATGATAGGAATATTTGATTCTGGTATTGGGGGAGTAACGGTATTTAAGGAAATATTAGGTGAACTTCCAAATTATGAATATGTTTATTATAGTGATTCTAAAAATAATCCTTATGGAGATAAATTTAGTGATGAGCTAATTAAAATTACTGATAGTATTGTTAGTTATTTAGTACAAATGGGATGTTGTGTTATTGTAATTGCTTGTAATACAGCTAGTGCTATATGTAAAGATTATTTAAGAAGAAAGTATGATATTCCTATAATTGCTATAGAACCTGCTTATAAAATGGTAAATGATATAAATAAAGATGGTAAGACACTTGTTTTGGCAACTAAGGGAACTCTTCAGTCTTCTAAGTTTAAATGCTTATATAATAAGTATGATAATCATAATACTATTTTATATGAATGTGTTGGACTTGCTGATTTAATAGAAAATGATAATGATGAAGAAATTGATAAATATTTAGATAATCATTTAAAAGATTTTAAGGGAGTAGAAAATGTTGTACTTGGTTGTACGCATTATCCTTTGATTAAAGATAAAATTAAAAAAGTACTGGGGGATGTTTTGTTTTTTGATGGAAGCAAAGGAGTATGTTTACAACTTAAAAAAATTATTCAAAAGAATAATATTAAATCTACTAATAGTTCTATTACTTTTATTGATTCTTCTTTATCAGAAGAAAAAGAAAAAAGATTTTTTGATATTTTAAAGCCATAGATTAACGATGTTGTTCTATGGCTTTTTGATATACTTGATATACTTTTTTAGCAAATGCTTCTTTAGTGTATTCTTGAATACTTAATAGAGTATTTTTCTTTAAATAATTATATAGCTTAGGGTTTTTAATTAACTTTTTAACTAATTGTTGATATTCTAAACTATCTTTAAATAAGTAACCATTATAGGAAGATATAATCATTTTTTTAAAACTATCATCATTTATACATAAAACAGGTGTTTTACTTGCTAGGGCTTCTATAATAGTTAATCCTTGTGTTTCAGTTTTAGAAAAAGAAGTAGCTATATCAAATAAATGATAATATACAGGAATTAAATCATAATTTACTTTACCAGTAAAAATCACATTTTTATCTATTTTAAGTTTTTGACATAGTTCTTTTAAGTTGTTTATTTCAGGTCCATCTCCCACTATCATTAGATAAAGATTGGGGTATGCTTTAATAAGTGGTTTAGTGCTTTTGATAAGTTCATCAAAACTTTTTTCAATAGCAATTCTACCTACAGAGCCAATAATAAAATCATGTGGTTTTATTTTGTATTGTTTTTTAAGTTTTTTTAGATCGTTTGTGATTTTAGCTGTCAATTTAAATCTGTTGGTATCTATTCCTGTTGGAATAACATTTATTTCTTTTTTGATATGATATTTTTTTATAAATAGTTCTTTTATTTTGTCTGTTGGAACGATTAGACCATCACATTTTTTCTCACAAAAATATTTAGTTATTTTAATAACTACTTTTTTACCGAAGTTATTAAAGTGATTATGGGTTACATAATATACATAATCTTCATATAAAGTGTGATAGGTATGAATAACAGGAATATTTAATTTCTTACTTACTATTCGAGAAAATACGCCTATACTAAATTCTGTTTGACTATGAATAATATCTAAGTTCCATCTTTTTATGATTTTAAAAGCTCTTCTTGAATATATTCCTGTTAATCTAGCATCATATATTTTTGTTTTAATACCAGGTATATAAATAATTTTATTTTTCTTATCATAACGAAAATGATAGTTTTTTAAATTAACAGTTACTATATAAACAGTATTACCCATCTTTTCTAGAGCTTCTTTTAACATTTTAATACTTGTTGTAACACCTGAGATATATGGTTCGTATGTTTCAGTAAAAATAGCTATTTTCATAATCTTTCTCCTTTATCTATTATATAATAAAATAAAAGAAAATAAAAACAAATTAGCTCATTATAGGATGATTTAAAGCTAATTTGTCATTTATTTTACCTAGTAAATAATCACTAGATATATTAAATATTTTAGTATATTCTATTAGAAAACTAGTTAATATTAGAGTTTTACCATTTTCATATCTTGATATTACACCATTGTCTGTATTTAGTTTTTTAGCTAGTTTTTCTTGAGTATAGTTTTTTTCTTTTCTGATTTCTTTTAGTCTTTTGGGATAAAAATTATAATCTATATCATATTTCATAGGAAAGTATTTTCTTTTTTTATTTAACCCTAAAATATAATCAATAGAACAACGATATATTTTACATAGTTCAATTAGTCTTGGAAGAGGTATCATGTTTATTTCTAGTTCCCATAAAGAATAAGTACTTCTTGATACTCCAAGTTTATTTGCTATTTCTTTTTGGGATATTCCTTCTTCTTCTCTCATAAATTTAATATTTAGTTTTAGTGGGGGTTTTTCTTCGTTTCTTATATCTATATTCATAGCTTCACTTCCATAAGGGTCATTATGACATATATTGATGAATGCTAAAATTATATGCTGCAAAATAACATAAAATTATTGAAAAAAATTCAATAATACTGTATACTAGAAATATATGCTAGACAAATATATGAGAAAACTAATAGGAAGTTTTGATATGTTTTGTCGAATGTCATGTATTATTTATTAAAGTATGCTATGATGCATTATAAAGGAGTGAATGGGTATGAAAAAGAATAAAAGAATGATGATAGTAGTATTAAGTTTAATAGGAGTAATAGGAGTGTCCCTTGCATATTTTACTGCATCATTGATATTTAGTGGAAATGGAACAAGTGTAAGTGGTACAACAGCAACAATAGATAATGCTGAATTAAGAGTAGAGGGAACACTAGAATTTAATGATTTAGATATATTACCAGGACATAAGAATGTATCAAGTATAAAGTTAATTGCAACAGGAGATAATGAGTTAATACCATATAATTTAATATGGAATGGAAGTAATACACTAAATACAAGTTTAAATTATACAGTATATAAAACAAGTAATGAAATAGAAGTAGAAAGTACATGTAAAGAAGAAAAGGAAGTAGTAGATGGAACTTTAATCTATCAAGAAGAATGTACAATAAGTAATATAGAAGAGTTAGGAACAGCAATAAGTACAGGAGTAATAGATACTAATACAAGTAAAGTAATATTAGTAGAAGATGAGTTTGTGACAGCAACACCAACAGGAGATGTTAAATATTATTATATCATATTAGAATATCCAAACTTAAATGAAGACCAAAGTAGTGATATAGGAGGATCATTTAATGGAGAGGTAAGTGTAGAGAAGAGTAATATAACACCAGACATCAACATAATAGCAGCCTATATCAAGCAAGAAGATGGAACATATAAAGAGACAAGTGATATACCACAAGATGGATACACAATAAATAAAGAGAAAAGTGTATGTAGTAATGGAGCTATACCAACAGGAAACACACCCAATATTACAATAAACAATTTGAGTAAAAGTGGAACAAGTTGTTATTTGTATTTTGATGAATATGTACCCCCAATAACAGTTCAAGATTTAATAGCAAGTAAAACAATAGATAATAGTAGAAGTGGAAATATAACAGGAATACTTACAACAAATACAACAGGAACAATATATAGTAAATCAGATGATGATGGAACAAGTTATGTGTATGCAGGAGTTGTTGATAATAACTGGGTACACTTTGCAGGATACTACTGGAGAA
>CANUCD010000041.1 GCA_947856335.1 uncultured Bacilli bacterium
ATGCAGGAGGAGTATATGGAAGTAGTAATAATAGTTACTACCTATATACAGGACAGACTTACTGGACTATGTCTCCGTCTAACTTTATCGCCATCAGTGCTGTCGTGTTCCGTGTGAATTCGACTGGCACCCTCGTTGCGCCTATCGTGAATAGCAGCTATGGTATCCGTCCAGTAATCAATCTTAATGCTGATGTCCAAATAACAGGAGGTAATGGTAGTAGCAACTCACCTTTTGAAATTATCTAACATTATCAATCAATAATATATAATTAAAAATAAGATATTAGTAACATAAATATAGAATAAAATATAAAAATGATTTATAATTAAATTGGTTAATCTATCAAGTAGAAGCATTTCTTCTCCGTCTAACTATCCAAATGCTGGCGTGTTCCGTGTGTATTCGACTGGCAACCTCAACTGGAACAACGTGCATAACAGCTATGGTGTGCGCCCAATATCCTTTTAAACTTAATGCTTGATTAAGGTTAAGCAAGAAAGCATTAGGATACAAGATTAACCACTGGATAACCCTAAACATATAACATTGATGTTTTAAGTCTTGTATTTAAAACTATTACAGTGTTAACTTATTATTTTAGTGCTATGATTTTAGCACTTCTTTATTTTTCTTTACAAAAATTTACTCTACTTCTTTTAATATTTACCCAAATAGTTTATAATAAAAGTGGTGATAATATGAATAAAAAAGGATTCACACTAATTGAATTATTATCAACGATTGCCATCATGAGCATCATAGCAACCGTACTTACTATAAATATTGTAAATATTTTTAGTGAAAAAGAAAAAGCAAGCGAAGAAAACTTAAATCATATTATTACTACTGCTGCAAGCATCTATATTGAATTAAGCGAAAACAAAGATTTAAAAGAAACTTGCAAAATTAAAGGATGCAACATTTCTACAGACACTTTAATAGAAAATGGACTATTAAGTGAAGAAGATGTGGATAGAAAAAAAGTTATTAACATCTACTATGAAAATGAAGAACAAAAATATCAAATAAACTAGGAGGAATTATGGCTAAATTATATTATCGATATAGTGCAATGAATGCTGGTAAATCAACACTAGCTATGCAAGTTGCTCACAATTATGAAGAAAAAGGTGGAAGCATATTAGTATGGAAACCCAAAATTGATACTAAAGGAGATAATACTATTGTAAGTAGAATTGGATTATCAAGAGAAGTAGATGCTCTTTTAAATGAATTTGCTTCTCCTATAGAAATATTAAAAGAAGAACAAAAGAATAAACAAATAGACGCTATTATAATTGATGAAGCTCAGTTTCTAACAGAAGAACAAGTAAATGAATTATATTATATTAGTAAAAAAATGGATATATCCATATTATGTTATGGATTACGTTGTGATTTTAGAATGAAACCATTCCCAGGTTCACAAAGACTTCTTGCTATAGCAGACTCTATCGAAGAGATAAAAACATTATGTGAATGCAAAAAAAGAAAAGCAACCCAAAATCTAAGATGTATCAATGGAATACCTACCTTTGAAGGTAGTCAAGTAGCTATAGATGGTGAAGATAATATAACTTATAAATCAGTATGTGGCGAATGTTTTATCAAATACTATTTAGAATGGAAAAATAATAAACCACTTACAAGGGAAAGGAAAAAATAAATGAAAGAACAAATATTAGATACCCTAAAAGACATTCATGAAGCCAAAACACTTATTGAAATCAATGATTTACTAGGTCTTAAAACTGTTGATGAACTAAAAGATTTACAAAAAAATATTGATGAACTAATAAAAGGAAATTTAATATTTAAAACTAAAAAAGATAAATATTTATTACTTAAAAATTGTCCTGGTCTAAAAATAGGTAAACTATCTGTAAATAAAAAAGGATTTGGGTTTTTATTGCTTGATAAAGAAGATGATATTTATATAGCTAAAGAAGATATGAATGGAGCAATAAATGATGATACCGTCTTAGTAGAAGTAACCACCAAAGGATTAGAACCATCAGGAAAAGTATTAAAAATCATTAAAAGAGACCTACAAAATATTGTTGGTGAAGTAAAAATTAAAGGAAAAAATAAATTGTTAGAGCCTGATGATGAAAAACTAAACTTAACTATTTATCTAAGTCCTGAAACTAACAAAAATTGTGTAATGGGACATAAAGTTTTAGCAAGATTAAATAAAAAAATAGATAAATATACCTATATGGCAGATGTAATAAAAATAATAGGACATAAAGATGATGCAGGAATAGATATTTTAAGTATTGCTTATAAATATAACATAATAGATGAATTTAGTGATGAAGTAATAAAAGAATTAGATAAAATTCCTGAAGAAGTCGAAAAAAAAGAACTAGAGGGAAGAAAAGATTTAACAGACAAAATGATCTTTACTATAGATGGTAGTGATACTAAAGATATAGATGATGCTATAAGCTTAGAACTACATGATGATATTTATACTTTAGGTGTTCATATTGCTGATGTCTCCTACTATGTCCTAGAAAACACTGCTCTTGGAGATGAAGCATTTAACCGTGGAACATCATCTTACTTAGCTAATACAGTTATTCCTATGTTACCACATAAATTATCTAATGGTATTTGTTCACTAAATGAAGGTGTTATAAGACTTACCATGAGTTGTACTATGGATATCAATAAAAATGGTGATATTATAAACTATGATATTTATCCAAGTTATATTAAATCAAGAAAAAAAATGACTTATGAAGCTGTAAATGAAATACTAGAAGAAAACAAAATACCTCCAGGATATGAAATATTTCAAGATACACTTCTAAAGATGCATGAACTATCTAAAATATTACGCAAGAAAAAAATAGAAAGAGGATATATTGAATTTGATATACCAGAAGCTAAAATAATAACAGATAAAGATGGTAAAATGATAGATATTAAAAAGCGAGAACAAAGAAGTGGTGAAGCTTTAATCGAAGATTTTATGATTGCTGCTAATGAAACAGTTGCAACTCACATCAGTAACATGGACTTACCTTTCATATACCGTGTTCATGACTTACCAAATAATGATAAAATAACTGATTTTCTAAATTTAGTAAAAGCTTTAGGATACAAAATAAAAACTAACATCAAAGAAATAACTCCTAAAACTATGCAAAAACTACTAGAAGAACTAAAAGATAAAAATGAATTTTATATATTATCTAGTTTATTACTAAGAAGTATGAAAAAAGCTGAATATTCTAAAACCAATATTGGTCACTTTGGCTTAGCAAGTAAAAACTATACCCACTTTACTTCTCCAATTAGAAGATTTCCTGATTTAACTGTCCATAGACTCTTAAAAAAATATTTAGTTTTAAAAGATTTTAGTATGTCCACTATCAATTATTTAGAAAACTCTTTAGTAGAAATTGCTGAACACTCTAGCGAAAGAGAAATAGCAGCCACTAATGCTGAAAGAGACGTTTTAGATATGAAAATGGCTGAATATATGGAAAGTCATATTGGTGAAGAATATGATGGTATAATAAGTAGTGTTACATCATTTGGAATGTTTGTTGAACTTCCCAATTTAGTAGAAGGACTCATACACATTTCAACCATACCTAATGATTACTATGAGTATGTCCCAGAATTATTATCACTAATTGGTAAAAACACTAAAAAAACCTATCGAATTGGTGAAAAACTAAGAATTAAAGTTGTCGCTGCAAAAAAAGAAACTGCCCAAATAGACTTTGAGATTGTGAGGGATAAAAGTGATAGAGATAAAAAATAAAAAAGCATACTTTGATTATACAATATTAGAGGAAATAGAAGCAGGTATTTCCCTAAAAGGAACAGAAATAAAATCCATAAGAAAGGGAAGTGTTGATTTAAAAGACACTTTTATAACCATTAAAAACAATGAAGCATTTCTCTTAAATATGTATATTGCTAAATATGAAGAAGGTAATATATTTAATCATGATGAGAGAAGAACAAGAAAACTATTACTTCACAAAAGTGAAATCAAGAAATTAAAAGAAAAAGTAAGCACAGAGGGACTTACTTTAATACCATTAAAATTATACTTTAAAAAAAATCATGCCAAAATATTAGTAGGTTTATGTAAAGGAAAAAAATTATATGATAAACGCTCTTCAATAAAAGAAAGAGATTTAAAAAGAGAAACTAGATATTACTAGTTCCTTTTTATTTGAAGTATTCAATAAATAATATAATAGCATTTAATACTAATATTCCCCCAATTATAATAAGTACAGCATTAGAAAAGAATATACTATAAATACCTAAAGCTATTAACACAATATTACTAATAGTTCCAAAATTTTTATACTCATTAAAACTAATTGATGTAAGAAGTCTACTAACTCCCATATAAATAAAGAAAAATCCTAACACATAGCGTATACTAGCTTCTAATACCCCACTTAATATAATAAGTAAAACTCCAATAATAACTGATGCAATAGCAATTGTTAAGTTAATATTTTTAAACTGAGCAATCTCTTTATTTTGATAATATACAATAAATGATTTAATTCCATAAATAATAACAATAATACCAAGTACGTAAAATAATAACTCAACAACTTCATTACTCTTAAACATCAGTAATAATCCTAATACTAAATATATAATTGGATTAAGTAGACTTCTAGCTTCTTTAATCTCTTTTTTAGGTTTAATAATTTCCGTTTTCATATTCCACCTCTATTAGTATTATATAATGTTTAAAAATTTTAAGCAAGGAAAATTGCAAGTAATAAATTAGTATGATATAATTAAATAGAATAGGAAGGGTAAAAATGCTAAAAGAAAAAGAATGTCTCGAAATATTAAAAACTTATAATATCAATTCTAAAAAATATGAACCAACAATTTATATAAACAATCATGATATTGGGTTATGTTTAGAAATAAAAGATTCTCTTTTTGGCTATTTAACCCGTCTTTTTATCTTTAATACATTAGAAGAACTAGATAATTTCTTAAAAAAATATTTTTGGTATAAAGAAAATCATCAAAAATATAATATTACTTTATCTTTAGATAATTATGAGACTAAAACTCCTACTATTTTCTATAAATATCAAGATAAAGAATTAACTCTTGATGAAATGTTACACATAGATGACTATTTAAATGAGGACAAACTAAAAAAAGAAGAAGAAAGAGATAAAAACTTTTATCTTCAATCAATACATGAAATAACAAATTATTTAATAAACTTAAAAAAACTTAAAATAAATA
Source organism: uncultured Bacilli bacterium (assembly GCA_947856335.1). Lineage (GTDB taxonomy): Bacteria > Bacillota_I > Bacilli_A > RF39 > UBA660 > Caccenecus. The sequence continues at coordinate 5,263 of CANUCD010000041.1, forward strand.
ATCAAAAAGAAAAAAATAATTTAAAAACTGAAGAAAACGATTTAAAATTTGCCTTATTAAAAAGTTTAACTCTCTATTATGGACGTGAAAAAGAATTAACTAAAAAAGAAATAAGCTTAGACAAAATTGATAATACAAATGATACTCTCTTAATAAATAATGAAGAAAATATTAAAACCAAGCCAATAAATGAAATAAAAGATTACTTAAATATTTTAATAAATGCTACTAAAGAAGAAGAACTAGATGAAAAGAATTTAATTAACATATATTCTATTAGTGTTTATCACTATAATATTGATATTCTAAAAAAACAAATAGAATTTGTGAAAAATAAAATAGAAGCTGAAAAAAACTTTAACTTAAAAGGAAGCAAACTTCATAATATCGATGAAGAATTACGTTCTTTTTTAAAAACAAATATTGCTCCTACTAAAATTGAAGTGTTTTTAAAAGAAAATAAAGATAAAATAAATGCTAAGTTTAATAATATTACTTTAGATAATGCATCTCTTTTAATAACAGGAAAAGAAATACATAAACCACCAAAAGAAGAACCTACTTCCAATAATTTAGAGCAACAATTTTTATCTTTAGATGAAAAAGTTAAAAATAGTCTTATTCTATATCATTCAATATATAAACCTATATGTGATGCTTATCTAAATCATACTTCCCAAGAAGATTTAAAACAGCATTTTGATTTCAAACACTATTATGATGAATTAAAAAGGGTAGTATATAATGAAAATAACTATCATTACTTAGTAAAATACTTTAAATATATCAAGTTTAAAAACCTAGATACTTACATATCATCTATAATAGAAATAGCAAATGATATAGAAAAAACAACATTTACCCTAACAAAACCAATTACTCTTTTTGCTAATAACACAAAAGATATATATAAGAAATTATATCCATCTCCAAATAAAAATAGCAAATATATCCTAAACGTTTCAAATAACATAATATACTTACCAACTAAACTTAAAATAGACTTTGATAATGAAGAAATAAGTCTAATAAAAGATGAAGCATATTATATTAAAAGTGATATAATAGAAGATATCGAAAGCATTACTTTACAGTTCTTTCATAAAAAAGAAATAGAAAAAGACAATTATATAATAACTACCGATTTAATAAAAGATGAAAAAATCATTCTAAATAAAAGTCACATAGGAGGAAATAATCATGAATAAAGAAAAATTTTTAAAAGATTTAAAATATCATCTAAGATATCTAAATAAAGAAGCAATTGAAGAAGAAATTAAAAATTATGAAAATATTGATTTTACTAAAGAAAAACCAGAAGATATTGCTAATATTATTTATAAAAAGAGAGGTCTTAATATCAAAGTTACTAAAAAATCATCTTTATTTGCATCAATATCTACTATTATTGATGCTTTAAGAAGTAAAAACAAAAAGACAATTACAGACATTCTTCTCTTCTTTCTTTATATGTTTATCTTAATCATTCTAATAAAAATACCATTTATTTACATAAGAGATATTATTAGTTCTATTTTTACTGTCATCATAAATAACGATACTATATATGTAATATGGAATCTATCATTTGAACTTTTATATGCTATAACAGCAATAATAATTATAATTCATATGCTTAAAAATAAAGCTAAAAATTACGAAATTGACATATAAAACAAATTAAAACCATTTAATGAAATAAAAAGTGTTATAATATAATTAGTAGGAGGTATTATGAACAAAGGATTAAAGATATTTCTAATTACTTTTTTAATTGTTATACTAATAGCAGTTATCTCTGTTACAATTATTAAAATATTGCGTAATAATAATGATGAAAAGATAGATAGTAGTTATAATGAAACAGCTGTAACAAAAATGCAAGAATTAAACTTATATGATGAAATAAATAACAAAGAATATTCTAAAACCATTGAAGTACTTTTAGAAGAAAATAAATTAAATGAAAAATATTTAAACGAATATTACAATATAACTTACAGTAACATAAATAATTTTAGTACTATTATCAATCAACTTTTAGATAAAAGCTATAATAGTGAAGAAATTAACTATATTATAAGTAATTATATAAATAACTATGACATAATATTAAATATGGATTATTTTGATATATTATCATTTAAAAATATTTCTAATTTTGATATCAATCAAATTGAAAGATATCTAGCTTATCAAAACGAAAACGAAGACTTAAACATCAATACTGTTGTTACTTATGTTAATATTGGCTTAGACTTAGAAGGATATAGTAAATATGAAGAATATACAAACGAAGAAGCAGAAAATGACTTAACCATACTAGTAAATAAATATCATAAACTTCCAGATGATTATGTACCAAGCGATTTAGTTTCTCTATCTTATAGTAGCACTTATTATCTAAGAAAGGAAGCTGCCGAAGCATTCGAAAAATTAACTGATGCAGGAATACTTGATAATGTTATCTTTTATCCATTTAGTCCATATCGCTCATATGATTTGCAAAGTAGATTATATAACGGTTATGTTGCAAGAGATGGTAAAGAAGCTGCTGATACCTACTCAGCAAGGCCAGGATTTTCTGAACATCAATTAGGATTAGCTGTTGATGTTAGAAGTTCTAATCTTCCTGATAATTTAACACCAGAACATTACAAATGGATGCTTGATAATTCATATAAATATGGTTTTATTATAAGATACCCTAAAGGAAAACAACATATTACACAATTTATAGAAGAACCATGGCACTTAAGATATTTAGGCGTAGAACTAGCAACTAAAGTACATGACTCTGGATTAACTTATGATGAATATTATGATATATATTTAAAAAAGACTTCCAATTAACGGAAAGTCTTTTTTATCTAAACATAGCATCTAAATTTTTACCTTTTTCTAAAGTCAAAAGAGGCATCATACTAAGAGCTCTATCCAACGCTTCTTTTCTTGTCTCTTCAGGAACATTCATATTACTAGCAACAGCCATTAAATTACTGACAAATTGTTGTTCTAAAAGTTGATTCATCTGAGAATCGATAGATTGTAATTTAGTACAAATATAATCATAAGTATCTGAATCCATAACTTCCTCCTTATATCCATTATATAAAATAATAAAAATATTCCAAGTATTATCTTACAAATTTTACATTTATTTACAAAAAAACTATTCCTAAGAATAGTTTTAAACAAGTTCAAGTCTAACTTGTAATGCATCATCACCATGGCG
>CANUCD010000042.1 GCA_947856335.1 uncultured Bacilli bacterium
ATATGAAAGGCAAATTAATTGTAATTGAAGGAACGGATTGTTCAGGAAAAGAAACCCAAAGTAAATTATTAGTCGAAAGACTAAAAAAAGATGGCGAAAAAGTAAAAACGATTTCTTTTCCTATGTATGATACTCCAAGTGGAAGAATAGTAGGAGCTTGTTTACTAGGAAAGCCTTATTTATGTGAACAACATCTAAAAGAAAATCATGGTTTTTTTCCTGAGGGTGGAGGAAATGTTGATAGTATGACTGCTCTTTGTTATTATGCTGCTGATAGACGTTATAATTTACCAACTATTAAAAAATACATAGATGATGGTTATACTCTAATTATAGATAGATATACGCCAAGCAATATGGCTCATCGTGGAGGGATGTTAGAAACTAAGGAAGAAAGAATAAAGATGTATGAAAAAATAAGTGTTTTAGAATACGATTTATTAGAACTACCACGTCCAGACCAAGTAATACTTTTATATATGCCATATGAATATGCTTGTAAACTAAAAAAAGATAGAAGCGAACTTCCTGATGAAGTAGAAAAAAACGAAAAATATTTAAAAAAAGGTGAAGAAGCTTATTTAGAGTTAGCAGACTTATATAAATATGATGTTATAAACTGTGTTGCTAACAATGAAATTCGTTCAATTGAAGATATTAACGAAGAAATATATAAGTTAATAAAAACGAGAAGTTATCATACTAAATAACTTCTTTTTTCATACACTTTAGTGTAAAGTAAAACCAGCATTTATTGACAATTTAATTATAGATGATATACTAAGACTAGATAAATGTTTCTGCATTTAGGAGGTTATATGAAAAATTTTACAAATTATACAGTTTATGACAAAAAAGAAGGATTACATGACGAAACAAAATTAGCAAGAGGAGCACTAGGACATGATCCTGTAACAGGAGCTATTAGTTTTCCTATTTTCCAATCTTCTACTTATAGACATATTGGAATAAAAGAAAACACAAATTTTAACTACAGTCGTATTATCAATCCCACAAGAGAAGAATTTGAACGGACAATGGCAATGCTTGACCATGGCTATAGAGCTTTTGCTGTATCTAGTGGTATGGCTGCAACTTCTCTTGTATTAACCATGCTAAAACCAAAAGAACACATTTTAGTATCAGATGATGTTTATGGTGGGACTGTAAGAGCCTGTGATGAAGTATTAAAATATAATAATGTAGAATATAATCAAGTTGATTTTACTAATTTAGAAGAAGTAAAGAAAAATACTAAACCAAATACCAAGATGATGTTTATTGAAACCCCAACAAACCCTATGATGAAAGTAGCAGATATTGCTGAAATTTGTAAGTTTGCTCATTCTAAAGGCATTACGGTAGTTGTAGATAACACATTTTTAACAAGCTACTATCAAAAACCACTTGATTTAGGTGCTGATATTGTTGTATATAGTGCTACTAAATATATTGCTGGTCACAATGATGTTTTAGCAGGTGTTGTCGTTGTTAAAACTAAAGAACAAGCCGATTACTTAAACTTACAAATGGCAATCTATGGTGCTTGTCTTGCTCCAATGGATTCATGGTTAGCCCTAAGAGGACTTAAAACTCTTGCAGTACGTATGGATAGACATAACGAAAATGCCAAAAAAATAGCCGAATTCTTACGCAACCATCCAAAGGTTAAAAAAGTTTATTATGTTGGATTTCCTGATCATCCACAGTATGATATTACTCTAAAACAAAGTAAAGGTTTTGGGGGTATGATATCATTTGATTTAGAAGATATGGAAACTGTAAATAAATTTTTAGAAAAAATAAACTTAATATTATTCGCTGAAAGTTTAGGTGGAGTAGAAAGTCTAGTTACTCATCCAGCATCAAGAACCCACACCGAAGTATCAAAAGAAGCCAGAGAAAAACTAGGTATAACTGATACCCTACTTAGACTATCAGTCGGAATTGAAAACGTTGATGATTTAATAGCTGATATTAAACAGGCTTTAGAATAGGAGGTATTTATGAGATTTACTAAAATGCAAGCCTACGGTAATGATTATGTATATATCGATGCCATCAATCAAAAATTAGATAATTTAAACGAATTAGCCAAATTTGTATCGGACCGTCATTTTGGCATAGGTAGTGATGGAATGGTTCTTATTTGTCCAAGTGATATAGCTGACTTTAGAATGCGTATCTTTAATCCAGATGGAACAGAAGCAGAAATGTGTGGCAATGCTATAAGAAGTGTTGGGAAATATGTATATGACCATAAACTAACAGATAAGAAGACTTTAAAGATTGAAACATTAGGAGGCATCAAAACTTTAGAATTAGAAGTAAAAGATGGAATAGTAACAAATATTAGAGCAAATATTTCCAAGCCAATTTTTGATGCTGATAAAGTACCTGTAAATACAACTAAAGATAAATTTATTATGGAAGAAGTAGAAATATTAGGTCAAAAGTTTAAATTAAGTAGTTTATCCTGGGGAAATCCTCATACAGTATTATTTGTAGATGATGTTATGAATTTTGATGTAGCAAAGTTTGGTCCAGCGATTGAAAATAATAGAGAAGTATTTCCTAATAGAACAAATGTCACTTTTGCTGAAGTCGTAAATAAGAATTATATCAAAATAAGAGAATGGGAAAGAGGAACAGGGGAAACAATTGGCTGTGGTACGGGTTGTTCAACAGCAGTTGTAATAGCAAGTACTCTTGGCCTAACAAAAAGAAAATGTAAAGTAGAGCAAATAGGAGGTATTCTAGAAATAGAATATCAAGATAATGGTGAATTATACATGATTGGTCCAAGTAATTTCGTTTTTGAAAGTGAAATAGATGTATCACATATAATAGGAGGTAGAAAATGAAAAAATTAAAAGAAGTATTAAATGGGATTGGCTATACTGTTTTATCAGGTTCTGATGAAATAGAAATAAGTGATATTAAATATGATAGTAGAAAAGTTGAAAAAAATGATATTTATGTAGCTTTAAAGGGTTTTAACACTGATGGACATGATTACATACCTGAGGCAATTTCTAAAGGAGCAAAAGTTATTATTATCTCTAAAATCCTAAATATTGTAGGTAATGTAACAGTAATTAAAGTAGATGATACAAGACTTGCTCTAGCTTATATGTCTGCTAATTATTTTGATCATCCAGCTAAAAAGTTAACACTTATTGGTGTAACAGGAACAACTGGAAAAACGACAACAACGCATATGATACGAGACATTTTACTTAAAAATAATATTAAATGTGGACTTATTGGAAGTATTGGTATTAAATATAATGATAAAGTTATTCATACTGATAATACAACTCCCGAATCATACGAAGTAGAAAAATACTTTAAAGAAATGTTAGAAAATAAAATGACTCATGTTGTCATGGAAGCATCTTCGCAAAGTTTTAAACTAAATCGTCTTGCTGGTATTACTTTTGATATAGGTGTTCTAACTAATGTTACAAGTGATCATATTGGTCCAGGAGAACATAGTTCACAAGAAGAGTATGTCTCATGTAAAAACAAACTATTTTTAAATAGTAAAGAAGTAATTAGTAATAATGATTCTCTTTACTTAAAAGAAGTATTAAAAGGTGTAGAAGTACCAATTACAACATATGCAATGAATAAAGATGCTGATTTAAAAGGATGCGATATTAAACTAATTAACTCTAAAGAGTTTTTAGGCAGCGAATTTACAACAACTGGACTTATTAAAGATACTTTTAAAATAGATATGCCTGGAGAATTTAATATTTATAATGCTCTATGTGCTTTATTAGTCTGCTATAAACTAGGAGTAGATATGAATAAAGCCAAAGAAGCTTTACTAGAAATTAGAGTAAGAGGTCGTATGGAAATAGCCTTAGTTACTCCAACATATAAAGTTTTAATCGATTATGCTCATACAGAAGATGGAATGAAAGGTCTTGTAAAAACATTAAAAGACTATAAACCTAAAAGATTAGTAAGTATTTTTGGTGGAGGAGGTAATCGTCCTAAAGAACGACGTTACAATCTAGGTGAAATTATTGGAGGAGCTTCTGATTTAAGTATTTTAACGATGGATAATCCAAGATTTGAAGAAATAACAAGTATCAATAATGATATCAAAGTTGGTCTTGATAAAGTTGATGCTAAATATATTGAAATACCTGATAGAAAAGATGCTATTAAATATGCATGTGAAAATGCCGAAGAAGGAGATTTAATTCTTTTAGTTGGTAAAGGTCATGAAGAATATCAAGATATTAAAGGTGTAAAGTATTATTTTAATGAACTAGATGTTATAGAAGAAATTAAGAAGAATCTAAAATAATCTTCTTTTTTCTTTCTAAAAATGGTAAAATAAAATAGAAGGTGATGCAAATGGAAAATAAAATAATTGGTAAAATTGCTGTAAGCAATAGACATGTACATTTAACAAAAGAAGTTTATGATACTTTATTTGAAGAACCATTAAGTATTAAAAGACCACTTAATCAAATAGGAGAATTTGCCTCTTTTCAAACAGTAACATTAAAAACAGAAAAAGCAGAAATACCTAGTGTAAGAGTAATTGGTCCACTTAGAAAATATAATCAAGTAGAAATATCAAGAAGTGATGCAATTATTTTAGGACTTAATCCTCCAGTAAGACAAAGTGGCGATTTAGAAGATAGTGAGACCATCACTCTTATTGGTCCTAAAGGAGAAATTACTTTAAAAGATGCTTGTATTCAAGCCGAAAGACATATTCACATGAATGAAAAAAAAGCTCAAGAATTAGGATTAAAACATGAAGATATGGTACATTTAATTGTGGATAATGATAAAGGTGGCGTAATGGATGCATTTGTAAAAGTAAGTAGTAATGGTTTTTATGAAATACATATTGATAAAGATGATGCAAATTGTTTTATGCTTAAAACAGGTGATGAGGTTATAATTGAAAAATAGTTTTAAAATCAAAAATATTCTTATTAACTCTAGAGTAGTTTTAGCCCCTATGGCTGGAGTCTCAAATACATCTTATCGAAAAATTATAAAAGAAATGGGAGCAGGTCTAATTTATGCTGAAATGGTAAGTGCAAATGCTCTTATGTATCATAACGAAAAAACATTAGAACTACTTGCTATGAGTGATTTAGAGCGTCCAATATCTCAGCAAATATTTGGAAGTGATGTTGCTACTTTTACTCTATCTGCTAAAATAGTTGAAGAAAAAATGCATCCAGATATCATTGATATTAACATGGGATGTCCTGTTCCTAAAGTAGCTCTAAGAGCTCAAGCAGGAAGTGCTCTTTTAAAAAATCCACAAAAAATAAAGGAAATCATCGAAAGTGTTGTAGCAAGTGTATCAACTCCAGTTACAGTAAAAATTAGAAGTGGCTGGGATGAGGAACATATAAATGCTGTTGAAGTAGCTAAAGTATGTGAAAGTGCTGGAGCAAGTGCCATTGCTATTCATGCTAGAACAAGAAAACAAGGATATAGTGGTAAAGCAGATTGGCAAATAATAAAAAAAGTAAAAGAAAGTGTATCTATTCCCGTGATTGGAAATGGTGATGTAGATAGTCCAGAAAAAGCATTAAAAATGTTAGAAGAAACAGGATGTGATGCTGTAATGATTGGTAGAGCTGCCATCGGTAATCCTTGGATTTTTAAAGAATGCAATGCTTATATTGAATCAGGAACAAAAATTCCTCAACCAACCTATGAAGAAAAAATTGCCATGATAAAAAAACACTACGAATATTTAAAAAAAGATAAATGCGAGAAACTAGCACTACTTGAAATAAGAACCCATGCTCTAGCATACATCAAAGGAATGCCTGATGCTAAATACTATAAAGATTTAATATGCAAATCGAAAACTGAAGAAGAATTTTTAAATATTTTAGAAAATTATAAAAATTATTTAAAAAAACATGAAGAGTAATCTTCTTTTTTTATACTACAAATTACCAAGACTATAAAATTTGCTGCTTTTACTAAAAAATAAAAGTCAAACAAAAACCCTATCATAATAAAACAATAGGGATTTTATAACTAAAGAAAACTATTTCTTTATATTACTAATTACTAAGTAAAAAAATTAGATTATTGATTAAGTAAAATTTTAGCAACTTGATTAACAGGACCTGCCCCAATAGTTAAAATCAAATCATTTTCTTTTATATGTGTGCTTAAATAATCAGCAATTTTTTCATAATTAGGAATATGGATAACATTTGGATTATCTTTTTTTATGAGGCGAACTAATTCATCTTCTTTAACATTCCAAATATTAGTTTCACGAGCAGGATAAATATCACAGATAATAACATGATCAAATTGACTTAATACTTTAGCAAATTCCTTTAAGTGTTCATAAGTTCTACTATAAGTATGTGATTGAAATACAGCCCAAGTCTCATTATGTTTAATAGCTTTACTTGATTGATAAGTAGACATAATTTCAGTTGGATGATGTGCAAAATCATCAAAAATATGAGCTTTTTTGTATTCTCCTAAATATTCAAATCTTCTTCCTACACCACTAAATTCTTTTAATGCCTTTTTTATTGTTTCTTTATCGATATGATAATTTAGAGCCATCAAAGTAGCAGCCATTGCATTCATAATATTATGATTTCCTAAAACCCCAAGCTTAAAAGTATCAAAATATTTTCCATGATAATAAATATCAAATGTTGGAAAACCTAAAGGAGAGTAAGTAATATTCTTAGCAATCATTGTAGCCTTTTCATTATAAATAGCATATGTACTAACATTTTTATTTGTAAAATCTAAATCTTGAATATTAGCATCATCAATATTAACAACTAAATATCCATTATGAGGAACCATATCTATATATTTTTGAAAAGATTTTTTTGTATTTTCAATAGTTTTAAAATAATCTAAATGATCATCATCAATATTTAATATAATTTCACTAGTAGGGTGAAAATGTAAAAAAGAATCTACATACTCACAAGCTTCTAAAATAAAATATTTATTTTCACCTATATAATAATTACCACCAATCTTTTTTAAAGATGCACCAATATTTATAGTTGGATTTAAATTAGCCTGCAAAAATATAGAAGCAACCATACTAGTTGTTGTACTTTTACCATGAGTACCACTAATACAGATTAAATTTTCATATTTTTTAGTATACTCGCCAAGAAAAACAGCTCGCTCAACAGTTTCAATATCATTTTTTCTAGCACAAACCATTTCCTTATCATCATCACTAATAGCGGCAGTATATATAATTAAATCAGCATTTAAAACCATATTTAAATCATGTCCAATAATAACAGGTATACCAATACTTTCTAAATATCTTGTATTATCAGATTCTTGCATATCACTACCTGTAACTATTTTTCCATCATGATGAAGCATAGCAGCAATCGCATACATACTAGCACCACCTATACCAATTAAATGAATATTTTGATAATCACTAATTTCTTTTTTCATATTCCACCTCATAACTTTATTATATTATATACTCTAAAATAAGAAATAAGCAATAAAAATTCTTTTTTTTTATAAAAAAGAATGTTATAATTAGATTGGTTAATTTTAAATAATAGTTTTTTAGATATAGGGGAGGAGTTTATGAAAGGCTTAAAATATTTATTATTTTCTTTTGTTATTTTATTGATAGCTTTTAATAATACTAACGCAGAAACCTGTACATATAGTGGTACTGTAGATGGGGCAGAGTTTACATATAAATGTAGTATTAGTGCAGAAAATCCAGTAAAATCAATGGCTTGTAGTTTTGTTACAGACGCAAACATTCTTTATAAAAAATATGAAAATGGTACAATTTCATCTTCTAATTCAAGTAATACATATAAAATGAAAATAGCTGACTATTTAGAAAATGATGAAGTAGATTGTAGCAATGTTCCATCTTTGAAATTTGATATTGGTGTAACTAGTTTACAAGAAATACATGTTTATAATATCGGGGCAAATATTTCTGGAGGTATTGCCTCAAGTGTAAATTCTGATGGAGTAGCAGATTACACTTATGCTGGCACATCAACTTTTAGATTGATAAATAATAGTGGTAATACAGGAACCGTTGTTGAGGAAGAAGAAACAGAATTTAGTACAAGTAATTTTTGTACAGGTGCAATAGAGGGTGCATTTACTACATTAGGATGGGTGTTTTTCTTTATTAAAATACTAATTCCAATTATCTTAATAGTTTTTGGAAGCATTGATTTTGGAAAAGCAATACTATCTAGTAAAGATGATGAAATAAAGAAATCTGCTAAAACTCTTGTAATGAGATCTATAGCAGGAATAATCATTTTCTTTATTCCAACATTGTTAAATTTTGTCGTTGAATTGATTGGTGGCAATGATATATATAATGAAGATAGTGGTACATTTGCAAGATGCACTCACTGTATGTTAGAACCAACAGATGATGCTTGTAGAAAGTTGGTGGATT